>JAPKCG010000244.1 GCA_028823055.1 Sphingomonas bacterium | reverse complement strand
TCGCCTTCAGAGGTAAAGCGCTATGCCTGGTAAATTGACCACTCACATGATCGAAAGTGCAAAGGTGCCCAGCGAGGGGCAGGCCTTTTTGTGGGACGGCGAACTCAAGGGGTTCGGCGTGCGGGTCGGTTCCACTGGCGTGAAATCGTACGTCCTCCAGTATCGAAACCCGGACGGCCGGCTGCGTCGCAGCGTCTATGCGCGATTTCCCGTCTTCAGTGTCGATCAAGCCCGCAAAGAGGCGATCAGAATGCTCGCGGATATCACGCGGGGCATCGATCCAGCTGACGAGAAAGAGGCGAAGCGCGCGGCACCGGCCATCGGCGATGTCTGCGATTGGTATCTTGAGGAGGCCGAGGCCGGTCGTCTGCTCGGACGCCGGCGCCTGCCTATCAAGGCATCGACAGTTCGCATGGAGCGCAGCCGGATCGATCGGCACATCCGTCCCCTGATCGGCCACCGAAAGGTTACCGGGCTGAAGCCAGCAGACATCGAGTTGATGCAAGCCGATATTGCGGCCGGAACGAGCGCTGCCGACAAGGGCAAGGGGCGCGGCCGCTCTACGACGGGCGGCAACGGCGCGGCCTCGCGCGTAATCTCGACACTGCACTCTATGTGCGAGCACGCGGTCCGCCTGGGCATCATCGGCAGCAATCCCGCAAAGGGTGCCCGCCGGATGGCCAGCAGCCGTCGAACGCGGCGTTTGAGCGCGATCGAACTCGGCAAGCTCGGCGCCGCGATGCAACTCGCGGCCACGCGTGACGAGAATTCGACGGGGCTCGCTGCCGTGCGGTTGATCGCGCTCAGCGGCTTCCGTTTGTCGGAGGCCCAAGAGGTCGAGCGCACTTGGGTCGACCCCGAAGGCAGCGTCGTCCACTTCCCGGATACGATGTCGGGCGCGCAGGATCGACCGGTAGGAAAGGCCGCACTGGCGGTACTCGGAGCGCAACCCGAACTGGCCGGCTGCCCGTTCGTATTCCCCTCCGACTATGGAGAAAGCCATTACAAGCAGGTGCCAGACGTGCTGCAGCGCCTGTGCATCGCAGCCCGGATCGAGGGCGTGACCGCCCATACGCTGCGTCACACGTTCAGCAGCGTCGCTGGCGACATGGGCTATTCCGAACTCACGATCGCGGCGCTCCTCGGACATGGGAAGCGCGGCGTGACGCAGGGCTACATCCACATCGAGGAGGGCTTGCGCGAAGCCGCCGATAAGGTCTCGACGAAGATCTCGGATTTGCTCGACGGCCGTGCCACCAGCGTTCGCGACGACGGTCAAGCCAGTGTCGAACAGCAGCTGGCTGCCTAGGACGAACCGGACCGCAGATTTCGTAACGCTCGCCACGTCACGGCCTGTAATAGAGTACGAGCGGATCGGTGGGCCTATGGCATTTAAGAGTGTAGATCAGATTCTACAGGCCGATGCCCGCTATGCGGGGCTCGTCGTCGTCGACGGCGACGGCGTTCTCCCGATCAACCTGGCCGCGCACCACGCGGCCGTCGCGCAGATCGCGATATGCGGCACCGCGCCGGACACGGTGCGCGACGCGTTCGACCGTGCCAGCAATCTCGTTCTCTATGCCTATTTCGATTACGACCTGCTCGTGAATGCCGAAATTCAGGGATTGGGCGCGGTCGAACTCGCGTTGCGGTTGCGGCTGACCGGGCAATCAAGCGACACACTGCACAACCTCGTCGAGCGCGCGCGCAAGCACGGCATCTTTCCCCAATGGTCGCGCGCGCAGCCGATCGATCGCGCGCAATCGCTCGTCGCGATGCGCAACGGCCTGTCGCACGGCACGACCGACATCCACACGCCGGGAATGACGATGATCGTGCTCGAAGGCTGTGCCTGGGCGATCGACCGCGCTTTTCCCTGATCGGCGCTCAATGTTGGGGGTAGCCAAGCTTGCCCAAGGGTAGGCCGGGCGGCGCGAAGCGCTTCTTCGATAGGTCAATCTCGCCCAAGGTCCGCAGCTTGTCCTCGAGACGTTCGTCGATCCACGCCCGTGAGCGGTCGGTCAGCACCATACTCGGTTTGCGGTTATAGGCGATCGTCGGATCAATATTGCCCTTGCCTGCGGCGGCATGGCGCTGCGTCGAGGCAAAGCTGTCCGATTTCATCGCCGCCATCATCGCGCGGAACGACACGCCGTCGTCCAGAGTCCCGTCGAGGAACCGGGCATCGTGCACCCGCACGTAGTTCGCCCAATTTTCCTTCCACGGCCGCAGCGCGATCTCCTCGTTGCTGGCGACATCGATATCGTCGCTGTGCTCGCGGCCGATCGCCTTGCCGAAGATCATGAGATCGTCCGGGCTATGGACGAGCCGCCCCAAGTACAGGGCGTCGCCGTCCCTGACCTGTCGCGGATGGATCGCGCTGGGATAAGTGAACGCCCAGTTGGCGCCCGACTCCGCGACGACATCGTCGGTTCGAAGATCACGGCTCGCCTTGTTGTCGCCCGTACCCGAGAATTTGACGAAGGCCTGATTGGCAAAAGCGGGCACGCGCGCCAGTGTCGTGACGAACGGACTGTCGGTAGGGACCTTCGCGCCGAAATCGGGAAGCGGATTCTTGCGCTTTCCCGGATTGGCCAAGCGCCGCGCTTCGAGGATTTTCTGCCATTCCTTGAGCTTCGCCGGCGTGAGATCGGTGCCGGCCAGTTTCCATAACCGATCGAAATACGCGGCGCATGCTTCGACGATCGCGGGATCGCTGGCGGCGAAACCGAATTCGTGGTTCCGCCGCATCGCCGCCTCGGTGACATTGGCGCTCGTCGCGATCACGCTGGCGTTGCCGAATAAGTAGAGTTTCGCGTGCAGCCCGCGCACGCCGCGCACCTTGCCGCCCGCCGCCAGAACTGCGCGCAACGCCTCGATGTCGCTGACGCCCTGGTCGAAGCAGTTGAGATCGAAGCGCGTGATCAACTCGACATTCTTGGCCGTGCCTTCGCGGACGATCCGCTGCAACGCCTTCTGTTTGACGAACGGACAGATGATCTGGAGCCGGGAAGGGTGGGCGCGGCGCGCTTCTACGAGCTCGCACTCCCACGCCTCGCTAATCAGCCGAAAGTCCGCCATCCGCCCCCTCTTTCCCGCGATTTTGGCGCCGGTCTTCGACACGGCGTCAGGCTGGAAGCAGGATATAGCCGCTGGCGGCCTCAACTACTAAGGCGATCACAATGCGCGCCGCCCATTTGCCGAGTTCCTCGACGAACGCGCCGGTGAACCGGTCGATCGGCCCGGGCTCGCTCGCCATCATCTGCCCTCGGCGAAATAGTCGGCGAGCATCTGGCGTTCGTTGACCCGGAGGGAGTGATCCCGGGTGACCGTGCTAGCCCAGCTACATTTCGATCAAAAGATGCCACAGAGCAATCGGACCGGAGCCGGCCCTCGGGTGCAGCGACGTCGCCAGTATGCGTCGCTCTCTGAGATCGTGCATCTCAAGTGTGAGCGCGTCGGAGATGGTCCAGCGTCCGATCGTCATTCGGGCGAGGGCGGCGGCCCAATGATTCAGCGTTGTAAGCCACTCACCGACATTTCGGGTCTGCACATAGCCGATAATCGCTCCCACATCGTGATCAGACCCATGGTCGCCAGCCATGAAGCGTTGCACGCCGCCGGTCGTCTTCTTCCGGGTGTGGAGGTATTCCCGGCGCTCCCGTTTGGGCACGTCAGGGGTGGGCAGGCGTTTGCACTCGATTGGAAATAGCGGATCGTAACAGGTGTATTCGCGGGTGCCGATCCACATGGTCCGGCCCCGGGGGGCTGGCACGAGGTCGATCGTGCGGGCGCCACGGACCGCGTCTGGCAACTCGGCCTGGAAGACGAGTTCATCCATGCCTGCCCGGCGAGCGGCACCGTTCAGAACGCCGCACAGCTGTGCAGTCAGCGTCGTCTCCTTGGTGGCGGACCTACGGCGAGGATCGTCACGCCATCGCGGGAGCTCGTCAGCGATGAACTGGACGACGGACTGCAGAAAGGTACCTGGTAGATGAAGTGCGGTGTCGAGGCTGCCTCCGACGGCGGCGGCACTGTCATCCGCCAGCATCAGAATCCCTGCTCGCGCAGATCATGCATGATGTCGTCGGCGTCGCGCAGGGCGATCGAGCGGAGCCAATAGCGGAGCCGGCTCGGTTTCAGCAGGAATACGAACCTGTCGTCGTAGAGACGTACGATGCGCGTCATGGACAAACCGGAGCTCCGCTCATCGCGTAGTAGGAGGTCTAGGCGTTCCCGCAGATCGTCATCCCCGGTCCAGTCGACACTGCCGTCGCCGAAAACGAATGGCTGGCAGAGCATGGCCGCCAGGAGCCAGCAGCTTCACGCCTTCGTGCAGGAAGAGAAACGCGACCTGCTTATCGGGCAGCGTTCCGTGCTTCTCCTCGTAGAGTGCGCCAGCGATCTTCGCGCCAGCGGTCTTGAGATCCGAGTCAAACGGCGGGTTGCCGATGACAAGGCCCACCGACTTCGGCAGACCGCCGCTCTGCTGGAGAGAGAAGAAGCAGCTGGTAACGATAGTCCGGTCGATGAGATCGGGGAACAGCTTGTCGCTCCTGCGTATCTCCTCGGGCTCGAGTTCGTCGCATAGGGCGAGGCAGAGACTGAAGGCGGCGAGCTCGACCGCGCCGTGATCACGGTCAACTCCACGGACGCGCCCGATCAGGTCACGCAGGACATCGACACCCGGTCGAGCCCAGTCGTTCCTGCTGCGCCAGTGATTGACGAGACGCTTGTACGATTCGACTAGGAAGATTCCTGATCCGCATGCCGGATCCAGGATCACCTCACCAGTCTCAAGTATCCGATCAAGCCTCGCCTCGCCCAACACCTCATCGAGCAGCAGGCGGACGAGCGCCGGTGGCGTATAGACGCTGTCCTTGGAATTTTCGACGAAGAGCTGATAAACGTGGCTGATCAGCTCCACTGGCAGGTCGCGAAACGAGTAGCGCCGCCATAGGCTGAACTGTCCGGTTTCATCCTCCATGCCGTCGATCAGCCGGGCGAACTCACGCAAATCGGGGCGAGCCTCGAGGGCAGTCTTCTCATGCTCATTGAGAGCGAAGACGCCGCCGTTGAGCTTGTCCTCGACGAGATCGAGCCCGTCGTCGAGCACCGCTGCAAGCACGCGCACGAACCG
>JAPKCG010000243.1 GCA_028823055.1 Sphingomonas bacterium | reverse complement strand
CCATTTTTCTTCTCAGCGCCGCGGGCGTGAACGATTATTTGGGAAGGACGATGCTCGGCCCCACCGTGTCGACCACCTTGCGCGCATCGAAGGCGCGGATGTTGTCTCTCGGTATCGGCCCCTTGCGCATGACGATTTCGGCAGTCGCTTCGAACCGGTCGATCGTACGCACATCGAAATTATTGCCCCAAGGGCCAAAGCCGCCCCAGAAAGGGTCATAGGATCGCCAGCCAAAGCCGCGGCCATAGGAATTCCAGCGTGGTCCCCAATAGCCGCCGAAACCGCCATAGCCCCAACCCGGGCCGCCAAAACCGCCGCCGGTGCTATAGGTGCGCGACTGACGGTCGGTATCACGATCCGCCATCACGAAATAATCATAACCGTTCTGCAGCGTCAGTTCGGCCGCGCGGAAAAAGAGATAGCGCTCAACGGTGTCGCGCGATGTCACGCTATTTCCCGCGAAGCTCACCAGAAAACGATTGGGCTCGATCTGACGATCGCTATAGCCGGTGCGGCTGAATCCCAAACCCGTCGCGGGCCGATAGGTCGTTTCGGTCGCGCAGCCCGCGACCAGCAGCGTGCTCGCAGCGAGCGCCGCGACCACAGCTTTACGGCCAAAATTCCTCATCATTTCATCTCCAAGCTGCCTGGAATCGGCAGCGCTGTGCGTACCGTAATAGGATTATCCGGAACGAGCGATGAACAGGTTTCGATCCGCGATGAATTGTGAACGCAATTTAATGGATTGGGCGGCAATTTTAGATGGACAGCGATGGTTGCGTCCATGCTGGCCCGCGAACCGCCATCGCGGGCCATGGTTGTTCGTACCGCTCGCACGGCAGCGGCATCAGCCTAAATATCGAAGACCGTGGGACATTTCGGCAATTGCAGGTGTTCTGGCTTAAGACATTGCGGAGAAAGACATGACCGATGACACCGCCGTACAGGCCCGACAGCGCGAAATCGCCACCGAACACCTCCTGTTCAAACTCATGGAATATGTCGAGGCGAAGCATCCCGGACTGCTGGGCTTCATGGCAGACAGCATCGGCCACCTCGGCGACCCGGCGAACGACGAAACCAAAGATGACGAAGCCGTGCGTGCCATCGCGCGAAAGATGATCGTCGGCGCTCGCAACGAAGGTGTGTCGGGCTGATCGCGACGGACAACACCGCGGAAAAATTCGGCGCTGATTGTGTCACGGCGGATGCGTCGTCGAAGGACGGCTGCGAAAAGCTGGTCGAGGCGGTTGTCAATCAAAGCCCAAGCTTGTCGAGCGCCGAAACGAGTTCGGGGTCGATCCCGCCGCCATCCTTCGGTGTCATACGGTTGAGCGCGGTCTGAACACGTTGCTGCGCGACGTGGAACGCCTTGCGCCTTATCGCGCGTGCCGCGTTGGTCCGGCCCGAATGGCTCTCTCCCAGCAATAGCGACCATTTCTGTTCTTCCGCCGCTAGAATCGCGAGCGCGAGGCGCAGGCCATCGCGCTGTCCATGAGCATAGCTATCCGACATCGACGCTGGTCCAATGACGGGCCATCATGGTTGACCCCCGCCGTCCGCATCCTCGTCGATCTCATTATCGATCGTGTCCATGAAATCCCGCGCGGCGTCGCGGTCCTCGGCATCGTCGAAAACCACGTCGAGTTCGGGCGCGGCACCGAGCATGTAGCTCAGGCACCAAAGCGCGAAGCGGCGTCCGTCGTCCTGTTCGAGCCCGATCTGGACACGCAGCCGGTCGATCCCCGCTGCGAGTTGATCGGACGACAGGGCGTCGATGTCTTCCGTGCCAAAGAAGTTGATGAGCAGTTGATCGAAATCCATCACGCTTCCGTAAGCGAAATGCCGCGAAATCCCAAGATGTCGCGCACGGCCACGTCCGGCCGGGCACACGACGTGCATATCCCGCGACGCGATCATGCCGATGGCGGCCACCAGATGTTCCGCATCCTGACCCAGCCCAGGACATCGACGATGACCGCCCCCTGGACCGATGGCCCAATCAGTTTTCCCGGCGAGCCGACCCAGTCAAGCCGCGGCGTCGAGGCGGACATGCGGACCAAGCCCGATGATGGTGAGGAGAGCTGGATGGGCAAGGGCGTACTGACTGATCGCGTCGCGCCGATCACCGGGGGCGATTCCGGCATCGCATCCGGTGAGGGGAGCCATATCTCCGGCGCGCTGATCGCCGTGACGGGCGGGACGCCGATACTGTAGGCGTAATGCGCGATGCGCCATATTGCCGATCGATCCGCCCGGCGCCTTGGGGCAAGGACAGTACGCTACACAGATCACGCGCAATTATATGCGGAGGCGTGCCCTGCCAGCGTAACAAAGTTTCTCGCATGGATTTCGAGGGATTTGACCAAGGCGATATGGTCTCAGCTTGCAACTTGTCTCGAATTGATACATTCTGTTCGAAGATGGCTAAAACAGCCGCTTGAGGAGAGATGGAAATGGCAACATCAGCACATAGCGTACGGCATCCGAAAAAGAGCCGTCACCATCCGTTTGGTGAGCATGGTGTGCTGCTCGCGTTGCCGATCAGCGCCATTCTCTGGGCGGTGCTCGTGCTGCCGTTCATTTGATAGGAAGCTTATGTTTCTCTGCCATTGGGGCATCCACCGGTGGCACAAGAGGGAAGCAACCTTTCGTCCTGGAACGACTATTCACCGATGCCAGCGTTGTGAAATCGTTCGTGTGAAGCATCGTCGGAAAAGCGCGCCGTCTAAGCCTGTCGAGTAGGAGACGAAGCAGCAATGACGGCTTTGTATCACGACGGACACAGCACCGCTTCGTTTTGCGGGCTTCGCACCACCGTTACGCTCAAAACGACGCCGTATGGCTTGCCACGAGCAGTGTCAGGGCTCCTTTAACGCTTATGATCGGTCAGGCACGGGCGACAAACCCGAATGCGCGCGGCTAGCCTGAATAATCCACTGATCTTCACCCTCAAGGCCGAGGGCGGACAGGATGCCATGTTCATGGGCCCCTGTATCTATTCCGATCCTGTTCCCGCCAAGCTCGGGGAGACCGGGTTCGACCGAATGGCCGTGCACGACCACCTTGCCGTGATCTGCCTTGCTCCCGAGGAATTTATCGCGGATCCACAGGAGGTCGCGTTCTTCCTGTCGGTGCAGGCGTTTTCCGGGTCTGATGCCCGCATGGGCGAAAAAATAGCCGCCTGAGCACCAGCTCAAGGGTAACCGTTCGAGCCATGCGATGATTTCGGGACTGATGCGCTTGCGCAATTCGATGACGAGTTCGGCCGTTGAAAGCGTGTCGATTTCATGTTGCGACAAGCCCAGGCCCGAAAGCGTTGAACGGCCACCAAAGCGTCTCCAGAAGTCGACCGCTTCTACATCGCCGCGATAACTGGCAACCAGTGCCGCCTCGTGGTTGCCTTTCAGGATCACCAGTTCGGCGCTGGCATATCCTGAGAAAGACCGAAGCAGATCTGCCGCATCCGGGCCGCGATCAATGAAATCACCCAACAGGACCAGCGTCGTGCGTGCGCGCGCCCTGCCATCCCCGTCATCCGAAATCCGGCGAAGGAGATCGGCGAACAGCGTTCCCTCGCCATGGATGTCGCCAACAGCGTAGATGCGCTCACCATCCGGCAGAGCAGCGTTTAGCTTATTCCGGCGAAGTAGACCGAACATGCCACTTACAAAACGCATCTGCACCGCCAATTCAACGTCGTTCTGAACGCGAAATGCCGCATCATTCTCAGGCTGAGCGCCGCGCCGCGATCGACGGCTTTGGGAGAATCAGCGGACATGGCGGAAATGGTCGGGGAGACAGGATTCCAGACCGAAATACCATCACCCCTGACCCACGAATTTCCGGGGTTCTTGCAGGATTGCGCGGCCCTTGTGACTCGGTTTTGTGTATCGGTCCAGAGGTCTGACGCTTATCTTGGTGAAAAGCCGCTATTCCGCTTTGAGGTGGCGATCATGATGAAGCTGATGTCCGTTCAGGCGGAGGGCAGGTGGCTTCGAACGCCCGTCGATTGGTGGAAAGCCGCCAGTCCGCTTTCGAGCGGCGGTCGCCGGTAAATAGCCGTTCGTGCAGGCAGTACGCGGGGCCGGTCGGCCAGTCCCTGGCAGCTTACAGCCCAATCAGTTTTCACTGCTCGGATGCCGTAGGCAGACGTCTGCTCATTTCGCGCGGGCAGATGGCAACGTGCAGTCATCTCATGCGTAGTTTCCGAGGCTGATCCGAACGGCGGCAAACGCCTAGCCCAACGTCTCCTTGCAGCACGTGCCCGGCCATTCGGCAGAATGCTCTGCCCGGACATCCCGTGCGGCGCCGCTGCGCAGAAGATTGGGTCTTTCGATGAGCGTACAGGAACAGGTCGTCGCCCGCGATGGGCGGCACGCGGTCATCGTCTGCCATCCCGACCCGGACAGTTTCGACCATGCGATCGCTGCCCGCTACTGCGACGAGGTCCGCGCGGTCGGGCAAACCGTCGTCCTGCGCGATCTCTATGCCATGCACTTCGATCCCGTCCTCAAGGCGGAAGAGCGACCGACGCTCGCCGCACCGGTCCGATCGCCCGATGTGACGGCTGAACACCAGATTCTGGCGGGATGTGACGTGTTCGTGCTGATCTATCCGATCTGGTTCGGCTCTCCACCGGCGATGATGAAGGGCTATGTCGAACGGGTGTTTGGCGCCGGCGTATCGCCGGAAGATGTGCGCCGGCAAGCGCGCGGCGACCTCCTCGGCGACAAGCGGCTTCTTAGTTTCACGACGTCGGCGATGTCCGGACCCTGGCTCGCCCGGGAAGGGCAGGAGCTAGGGCTGAGCGCCGTCTTCGACGATTATATCGTCCACGCCTTCGGCATGCGTTCGCGCGAGCACAAACGGTTCGCGCTGATCACCGACGAGATGGGCGAGCACTCTGCCGCCACCTACCTCTGGGAGGTCGCACAGCAGGCCCATCGGACCTGCGCGCAGGTCGCTTTCGGCGACGAAGCGCTGATGCATGACCCCCGGCTCGCGCGGCAATTCTCACGATGATCGCCACTGTGTCTGCCGCATCGCCCACTCTGTCGAAGGAAACATCCATGCCGCACATGATGCAGGCCGCCGTCGTCGAGGGCTTCGGCCAACCGCTGACGCTTCGGGAGGTTGAAATCCCCACCGCCGGTCCCGGC
>JAPKCG010000242.1 GCA_028823055.1 Sphingomonas bacterium | reverse complement strand
GGCGGCGCGCGCCTGGCTGCGTACCAAAGCCAATTCGATCGAGGGCGGGACGAGCGAAGTTCAGTTGAACATCATCGCCAAGCGGATCCTGGAACTGCCCGGCGCCTGACGCCGCGAGCGCCCCATCCCCGAAATGTAGCGCGCGGGATCGACCCGCGCGCCGCCACAAGATCACGGAACGATACGATGCCTCTTTACCTCAACGACGAACAACAGATGCTGCGCGACACGGCGCGCGATTATATCGGCGAACATGCGCCGGTCAGCCACATGCGCAAGCTGCGTGACGACAAGGATAAGGCCGGGTTCAGCCGCGATCTGTGGAAGAACTTTGCGGAGATGGGCTTCACGGGCATGCTGGTCGGCGAGGATCAGGGCGGCCTGGGTCTCGGCCATGTCGAGGCGGGCGTCGTGCTCGAGGAGATTGGGCGTAACCTGGCACCCTCCCCCTTCCTTACGACGGCGGTGGCGGCGGTCGAAGCGTTGAAGGGCAGCGCGCAGGCGGACAAATGGTTTCCCGGCATCATCGCGGGCGACACCGTCGCCGCACTCGCGATCGACGAAGGCGCGAAGCATCGCAGCAGCGTGGGGCTGAAAGCCGAGCGCGCGGGCAACGGCTTCCGCCTGACGGGTAAGAAACAGTTCGTGACGCATGGCCATGTGGCCGACCTGATCATCGTCGCGGCGCGTACCGCCGGATCTGCGGACGACGAGGAGGGCGTGACGCTGTTCGCCGTCGACAAGAACGCAGCTGGTCTGACCGCGCATGCCGAACGGCTCGCCGACTCCAGCATTGCCGCACGACTGGAGTTCGATGGCGTCGAGGTCGATGCCGACGCGGTGATCGGCGAAGTCGATGCGGGCCGCAACCCTCTTTTGCGCTTGCTGCGTGCGGGCCGCACCGGGGCATCGGCCGAGTTGCTGGGCGTCGGCGGCGGCGCGATGGACATGACCGTCAGTTATCTGAAAGAACGCAAGCAGTTCGGCCAGTTGATCGGCAGTTTTCAGGCGCTCCAGCATCGCGCGGCGCATCTGTACAGCGAGATGGAAGTCGCGCGTGCTGCGGTATTCAAGGCGCAGCAATTGCTCGACGAGGGATCGGAAAAGGCCGACGAGGCGGTTGCGGTCGCAAAAGCGATGACAAGCCTGGCCACGACGCTGTCAGTGCAGGAAGGCGTCCAGATGCATGGCGGAATCGGTATGACCGACGAATATGACATCGGCTTTTACATGAAGCGCGGCCGCGTGTTGGCCGAAATGTTCGGCGATGCCAATTTCCACGCCGACGCGCTTGCACGCGCGGCGGGATACTGAGCCCCCGCGCGATGAGCGACGACTGGACCCCGCCCCCACCCGAAGTCCTCGCGCAGGGACTTGTCGATCTGCTCGATGTCGAGGAGCTCGATACCGATCTTTATCGCGGCGCGCGTCAGCCGGGGGGGCGCGGCCGCGTGTTCGGGGGGCAGGTGATCGCGCAGGCGCTGCAGGCGGCGCAGCGGTCGACCGAGGGCAAGATCGCCCATTCACTTCACGCCTATTTCATGCGCGCGGGCGATGAGAATTTTCCGATCATCTATCGCGTCGTCCGCGATTTCGAGGGCAAGAGCTTCGCCACGCGTCGCGTCATCGCGCTGCAAAAAGGTCAGCCGATCCTCAATCTGGCTGCATCGTTTCAGATGGAGGAGGACGGTCTTCATCATCAGGATGCGATGCCCGCCGATATCCCACCGCCCGAGGATCTGAAGTCAGAAACCGAACTCCGGCTAGAACAGGCAGATCAGATTCCAGAGAAGTTTCGCGAATTTTTCGTTCGCCGCCGCACCGCGATCGACATCCGCCCGCTCTATCCACGCAGCTGGTTCACCCCGACGAAGCGCGATCCCGTCAATTACAGCTGGTTCCGCTGTGTTGCGCCGATCCCCGACGATCCCGCGATCCATCGTGCCGTCCTCGCCTATGCGAGTGACATGGCATTGATGGCGACGAGCATGATGCCCCACGGCGTCAACTGGATGACGCCGGGCATGCAAAGCGCTAGCCTCGACCACGCGCTGTGGCTGCACGAACCCGTCCGCGCCGACGAATGGATGCTGTATGCGACCGACAGCCCGTGGGCGGGCCACGGGCGCGGCATGAACCGTGGCAGCATCTTCAGCCGCGACGGCCGCCTTGTCGCCAGTGTCGCGCAGGAAGGACTGATCCGGATGCGCACCCCGCGCTGATCTCAGCCGCCAGTGGTTGCAGCTGATCGTGACGTCGGATACGACTTCGTCGCTTTTTAATTCACCGCCCGATCGAACGATATGAAAGATCACGTGGTCGACGCCGCCGCTATGGCCCATCGTATTCGGCACGAGCGATACGAAACCGACGACCGCCCAGCCCTCGATCCCATCGAGATCCGCGAAGCTGTCGCCTGTAAGATGATGCCAACAACTAGCTGAAGTCTTGGAAACTCCTGATCTAAATCAGGAGCCCGTTTACGCAATTTTTGGCTCTGCCGGGCCATAAGCTGCGCATCGACTCCTGTGAGGTTTCATGCTTCGACTTCTATATATCAGCACTTCCCGCGCACCCATCCGGCAGCCCCTGCTCGAATCGATCCTGGCGACGTCGCACCGGAACAACAGCAAGGTCGGGATCACCGGACTGTTGATCGCAGGCGGGACACGATTCCTTCAGGCGCTTGAAGGTGAGCCCGACGCGTTGGACGCAACGGCGGATCGCATCCGCAATGACGATCGCCATTTCGCGATGACCGTGCTGTCGAAGACGGAGATTACCCAGCGCGCGTTTCCGCAATGGTCGATGGGCTATCAGATGGGTGGCGATGTCGCGGTCGGCACGACGCTATCGGAGGCCGTGACCGCATTGACCGCGCCGATCGCGGACGCGACGTTACGCGCCTATTTCACTGGCTTTGCCGAGTTGCACGCAGCAGCGTAACGCCTCACACGGCGGTGCGGCCATATTCCTGCCGGATTACCGGGTGGCTCGACGACAGGCCGCCGTCGACCGCAATCGCCTGACCGTTGACATAGCTCGCATCGTCGCTGGCGAGGAACAGCGCGACCTTCGCCAGTTCCTCGGGCTGTGCGCCGCGGCGCAAGGGATTGAGCCTCCCGACGCGATCCATCTTGCCCGCATCGCGCGCATAATCGAACGTCGGTTTGGTCATGCCCGTTTCTGTCAGGCCGGGGCAGATCGCGTTGACGCGCACGTTGCTACCGACAAGCTGCTGCGCGGACACTTGCGCCAGGTTGATGACGCCTGCCTTCGATGCGGAATATGCCGGTGAACCCGCGCCCGACCGGATGCCCGCGACGCTGGCGGTCAGCACGATCGCGCCCCCCGATTGATTTTGGGCCGCACGCTCCGCGATCTTCGGCGCGGCGTGCTTGATCGCAAGGAACGGCCCGATCAGATTGACGCGCAATACATCGGTGATGAGTGCGACATCGGTATCGAATATATTGGCCATACCGCCCGAAATACCCGCATTGGCGAACATGATGTCGAGCCCGCCATAACTGTCGCAGGCGAGCGCGACGGTCTTTTCGACGTCCGCCTCGACGCCAGCGTCGATCTGAATGGCCTTTGCCGTGCCACCCGCCTCCACAATCATCCGAGCCGTCTCGTCCGCACCGTCGGTCTTGTCGGCGCAGATCACCCTGCCGCCCTCAGCCGCGAACTGGATCGCGGCGGCTCGACCGATGCCCGACCCCGCGCCAGTGACGATGATCGATTTGTCGGTGAAACGTGCCATATTCTTATCCTTGCAATCTTTGGGTCAGATCGTGACGCCGCCATCGACGACCAGAACCTGCCCGGTCATGAACGTGCTGGCGGGTGAGGCCAGATAGACGACCGCGCCAGCGATCTCGTGCGGTTCGCCGATCCGGCGCAGCGGCGTCGTCTGGTTGCGGCGTGCGAGCGCCTTCTCATCTTCCCACAATGCCTGCGCGAAGTCGGTCTTGATCAGCCCCGGCGCGATACAATTGACGCGGACATTGTCGGGACCGAATTCATGCGCCAGGTTGCGCGCCAGCTGCATGTCGGCGGCCTTGCTGATCGCATAGGCACCGATGACGGGCGTACCGCGCAGACCACCGATCGACGAGACGATGACGATCGATCCTTCCTTGCGACTCCGCATTTCAGGCGCGACCATCGCGATAAGCCAGTGATTGGCGACGATGTTATTGTCCAGGATCTTGCGGAACTGATCGTCGGTAATCCCGTCTTGCGGCCCGTAATAGGGGTTCGAGGCGGCGTTGCAGACGAGGATGTCGATCCGCCCGAATGCCCGCCGCGTTTCATCGACGAGATTCTGGAGGGCGGCCTTGTCCGAAATGTTCGCGGCAACCGCGATCGCGGTGCCGTCACCGAATTGCCCGTTGATCTCCGCCGCGACGGCATCGCACGCGTCCTGTTTCCGGCTTGAGATGACGACCTTCGCCCCATGTTCCGCGCATTCGATCGCGGATGCCTTGCCAATCCCGCGCGTGGAGCCGGTTATGATGACGATTTTACCGGTCAGGTCGAACAGCGACATGTATATCTCCAAGAAAGTTCAGGCGCCTGCTTTTTGCGCGAAGTCCCATGCGGCATCGGCGAGGCGATAGACGCCCGCTGCCGAGCGTTCGGCATTTGCGCTCGATGCGGTGCCATCCACGATGCGCTTCTTGATGCCCTGAACGATCCCCGTCAGGCGGAAGAGGTTATAGGCGAAATACCAGTTGAGATCGGGCACGCCGTCACGCCCCGTCGCCGCACAATAGCGCGCGGTCATATCCTCGATCGTCGGAATACCGCTGTCGCCGCCCGCGACGCCGAGCACGCCCGACCGCCCCTCTGGCTGCGTTACCCAGCTCATCAGAAAATAGCTGAAATCCGCGAGTGGATCGCCCAATGTCGACAATTCCCAGTCGAGCACCGCGATCACCCGCGCTTCGTCTTTCGCGAAAATCATGTTGTCTATGCGGTAATCGCCGTGAACGATCGACGTGCGCGTCTGTTCTGGGATCGTTCGGGGTAGAAATTCGATGAGCTTTTCGACCGCGGGCATGTGCTCGGTCTCGCTCATCCGATATTGCTTGGTCCAGCGCGCGACCTGACGTTCGAAATAATTGCCGGGCTTGCCATAGTCGCCAAGTCCCGCCGCGACATAATCGACA
>JAPKCG010000241.1 GCA_028823055.1 Sphingomonas bacterium | reverse complement strand
TTCGCCGGATCGCCGAGATAGCGTTCGGTATAATGCGTGTCGTACAACTGCCAGTCGCTGACCGGCGCGCCCGAGACCGCGGCGGCATAAACGCCCGGCGTCTTTTCCAGCATCTTGAGCGACATATAGCCGCCATAGGACCAGCCATAGGTCGCGATCTTGCCGCCATCGACAAAGGGCAGCGATTTCAGATAGTTTGCCCCCGCCAGCTGGTCGGCAACCTCGACCGTGCCCATCGCGTGATAGATGTGATCCTCGAACGCCTTGCCGCGATTATACGAGCCGCGATTGTCGATCTGGAAGAAGATCCAGCCCTGATCGACGAGATATTGCGGCAACGCCCCCTGCCAGCCATGCGTGACCTGCTGACCCGTGCCCGGGCCGCCATAATGCTGGAAAAAGACGGGGTATTTCTTGCCCGGCTCCAGCTTTGGGGTAATCATTTCCCAATAGAGCGTCGTGCCGTCTTCAGCCTTGATCGTGCCGAATTTCGTCGGCTGGTGGCTGGCGAGATACGGGTAATAGGGATGCCCCGGCGCGACCGCATTCTGGTTGATCCAGTCGATCCGCTCGCCCGCATCGTCGGCAAGATAGATTTGCGACGGCTGGGTGGGGCTCGACCGGGAGATGATCAGGCGAGACGCCTTGCCGTCCATGCTCGCGCTGTTGGTATAGCCGGGCTCGGTCAGCCGGGTGAGGACATTGGGTCGCGCGATGTCGAGCGAATAGAGTTGCTGTTCGAGCGCGTCGTCCTTCGTCCCCGTCAGCCAGATACGTCCCCTGGCTTCATCCACACCGACGAGATTGGTGACGACCCAGGGGCCCTTGGTCAGCTGGGTCCATGCGCCGTTCCTGAACAGATAGAGATGCCCGAAACCGTCGCGCTCGGATCGCCAGATCAGGCCGCCGTCCTTCATCGGACGGTAATCGTCCGACAGATTGAGCCAGCTCTTCGCGCCTGACCGCTCGGTAAACATCACCGTCGATTTGCCCGTTTCGGGATCGACGCGGAGCATGTCGAGCGTCTTTTGATCACGGCTTTCACGCTGGACAAGCAGCGTCCGGCCATCAGGAGTCCAATTGACCCGGGCGAGATAGATGTCGGGATCGCGGCCCAAATCGACCTTCACCTTGCTCGACCCATCGGGCTTCATGACGTAGAGATCGACGAGCGCATTGGGCGTGCCAGCCGCGGGATAGCGCTGGTCATAGGTACTTGTGCCCGATGCCCCGATCGACGCGCGCGTGAAGATGCGAACCGGCGCTTCGTCGAACCGCTCGACCGCGATGTAGCGATCGTCCGGGCTCCACCAGTAACCCGTGCGGCGATCCATTTCCTCCTGCGCGACGAATTCCGCCTCGCCGAAATGGACCGTGCCACCCCCTTCGGTAGTCGCGGCGCGCGCATCGCCGCCCGAAAGCGGCTGTGTGTATAGGTTCTGGTCGCGAACGAAGCTGACATAGCCGCCGGCAGGCGACACGACGGGATTGAGTTCGCCGTCGGGCGTGTTCGTCAGCCGGCGTGTCTTGCCATCGAGGCCCGCGAGATAGAGATCGCCGTCGAGCGGGACGAGGATCGTCTTGCCATCGGGTGCCCAGTCATAGGCGACGATCCCCTTCGACCCGCCGATCCGCGCCCGTTCGCGCTGCATCTTTTCGGCTTCGGACAGTTCCGCTCCCGTGCCGACCTTTTTCGAATCGACCAGCATCCGCTCAGCGCCCGTGCGCGTGTCACGTGCCCACAGATCGAGCCGCTCCTTCTCATCCGCACGCGGCTTGAGAAAAGTCAGCAGCGTGCCGTCCGGCGACAGCCGCAGCGCGCGCGGCTGGCTGCCCGACAAATCCGGGCTGCCGAATACACGCTTGAGCGTCAGGTCGCCCCGAGCGGCGGGCGTCTTGTCAGCGGCCATCGCGGCGCTCCCGACAGATGTTAAAGCCAATCCTAACAACCATGCGCGCATCCCGTATCTCCTGGGGGTATCGATCGACCGCAGACGGGCCGGCTGACGTGCGTTATCACCAGACAAAATGGATGCGTAAAGCCCATCGATGCGCGTTTTCTCGCATCGTTACCGCTCCATAAACCTCATCTTTACGTGCTTCGGTATAGAGAGCGCGCTCACACCATCGTTGTTCGCCGATCATGGCGGGGCAAAGACCGGGAGTTATGGGCGTGCAGGGCGCTAGGGCGGATTGGCAATCGGGAACATGGGCGTTCGTCACCCGACTTGGCGGAACGGACGGCAGCGAGCCCCATCCGTTTTCAGCCGCACTGGCGGGCGGGCGCGCCAACGCACGCGACCTGTCCGATGCGGTCCATGCGATTTGCGCGGTTCACGGCCAGCTTCCCGGACTTGCGGACGAGGCGCTGGTGCGGTGTGTCCAGCCCGACGCAGCGGCCTGGCTGGAAGCGATTGCGGAAGGATTTGCCAGCGAGCGGGCCTATTTGGCACTGCTCGCCGCTGCGGTTGGGCCAGTGCCATCGACCCCCGCACAGGCGCAGACCGAAACCGCGCTGATCGGCGCACGACATGCGATCGAGATGCTTGCCAAATCGGAACGGGTCGGTTGCGCGACAGGGGCGATCGCCGCCCTGGTCGCCGACTGGCCGGCGATCCGCCGCGTCCTCGATCGCGCGGCGGACAGGTTCGGCGTAGACGCCCCCGCATCCGCGATGCCGATCGAATCGGAAACCGCAACGTCGATGGCGATGCTGGGCGCAACGCCCGCGATCGAGCGCGCGATCAGTTTCGGGGCGCAGCAGCTATACGCGCAACATCGCGGTCTGTTCGACCTCCTCGAATCGCGGTCGAGCGCGCGGGCCGACTGAGCTATTCAGCGTCTGCGGGTTGCGCCGCGCGCGACGATAGGCCAATCCGTACCCGGTTTTCGAACGGGACGGATGAACAATGCAGCGCTTCGAGGGTACGCAAGGCTATGTCGCAACCGACGATCTCAAGGTCGCGGTAAACGCAGCGGTGACGCTGCGCCGCCCCTTGCTGGTCAAGGGCGAGCCCGGCACCGGCAAAACCGTCCTCGCCTATGAAATCGCCAAGGCGCTCGATGCCGAACTGATCGAATGGAACGTCAAATCGACAACGAAGGCGCAGCAGGGTTTGTACGAATATGACGCGGTCGCACGGCTGCGTGACGGACAACTTGGCGACGAGCGCGTTCACGACATCGCCAACTACATTCGCAAGGGCAAATTGTGGGAGGCGTTCACCAAGGACAAGCCCCCCGTCCTGCTGATCGACGAGATCGACAAGGCGGATATCGAATTTCCGAACGACCTGCTTCAGGAACTCGATCGGATGGAATTCCATGTCTATGAGACGAAGGAAACGGTTCGCGCGGTCGAACGCCCGATCGTCATCATCACGTCGAACAACGAAAAGGAATTGCCCGACGCGTTCCTGCGCCGGTGCTTCTTCCACTACATCAAATTCCCCGATCGCGGCACGATGCAGGCGATCGTCGATGTGCATTTCCCCGGTATCCAGAAAATGCTGGTGAGCAGGGCGATGGATATTTTCTACGATGTCCGCGATGTGCCGGGCCTCAAGAAAAAGCCGTCGACGAGTGAACTGCTCGATTGGCTCAAATTGCTGCTGCATGAGGACATGCCGTTGGAGACGCTGCAAAACCGCGATCCGACAAAGGCTATCCCGCCGCTGCACGGCGCGCTGCTGAAAAACGAGCAGGATGTGATGCTATTCGAACGGCTCGCCTTCATGGCGAAGCGTCAGCAGAACAAGGGCTGATCGGGCTTCGCGATGCAAGTAGGAAGGCGCGCGATTACCGCGCGTTAACCATGACGGGAAACCCGGCGGTAGGCGTTGTCGCGCTATCGCCACGATTATGCGTACCGCCTTTGCCGCTTTCGCCCTGATGACCCTTTCCGCCAGTGCGAGCGTCGCTGCGACGAGCGCCCCGCTCCTCGATTATGTCGGTCAGTGCGTTCCCTTTGCGCGCGAAGCATCGGGCATTTCGATCTATGGCGATGCGTGGACCTGGTGGGATCAGGCGGCGGGAAAATACGACCGCGGCCATCAGCCACGCGTGGGTTCGGTTATCGTCTTCGCCAAATCATCGAAACTCCGGCTCGGCCATGTCGCGGTCATCAGCCGGATCGTCGAGGACCGTGTCGTGATGCTCACCCATGCGAACTGGTCGCGCGTCAATGGTGAGCGCGGGCATACCGAACAGGACGTGACGTTGTTCGATGTATCGCGCGACAATGACTGGAGCGAGGTCAAGGTCTGGTATCGCGATTCGGAGGGTTTGGGCGGCAGCGTCTATCCGGTCGACGGTTTCATCTATGCAAAGGGCGCGCCCGCCAAGGGACTGACCGCGAAAAACCCCGATTATGTCGCCGCACTGATCGACGCCTATGTCCCTGCCGCAGGCGCGCCGCGCTGAGCAAACACGTTTAGAACAATCGGTATCCCGGCGCGTGAGGCGCTTGCCCGCGGCCGCCGCGACGTGCAACGGTGCGGCGCATGTTCCTCAACTTTCTCGACGAGCTCCGCGGCGCGGGCATTCCCGCCAGCTTGAAGGAGCATCTGATTTTGCTCGAAGCGCTCGACGCGGAGGTCATCGATCGCACGCCCGAGCAATTCTATTATCTCAGCCGCGCGGTCTATGTGAAGGATGAGGGCCTGCTCGACAAGTTCGACCAGGTTTTCGCCAAGGTCTTCCGCGGCATCGCGACGACGTTCGGGACCGAGAATGCGGAAGTCCCGATGGACTGGCTGAAGGCGGTGGCCGAGAAATATCTGACCCCCGAAGAGATGGAGCAGATTAAGTCGCTGGGATCGTGGGACGAGATCATGGAGACGCTGAAGAAGCGGCTCGACGAACAGGAAAAGCGGCACCAGGGCGGCAACAAATGGATCGGGACGGGCGGCACCAGCCCCTATGGCAATTCGGGCTATAACCCCGAGGGCGTGCGGATCGGCGGCGAATCGAAGCATGGCCGCGCGATCAAGGTCTGGGACCAGCGCGAGTTCAAAAATCTCGACAACACCAAGGAACTGGGCACGCGCAATATCAAGGTCGCGCTGCGCCGCTTGCGCCGGTTCGCGCGCGATGGTGCCGCCGACGAGCTGGACATTGATGCGACGATCGCGGGCACTGCGCGCCAGGGCTGGCTCGATGTTGTCATGCGGGCCGAGC
>JAPKCG010000240.1 GCA_028823055.1 Sphingomonas bacterium | reverse complement strand
GCAATCGCCTGCAGGTCGACATCGATGTCGCTGATCCGCTAGCAGCTGTCGATGAACGACTGGAGCGCAGGTGGTACATCGCGCACGACGTTGCCAAAGCCCGTCCAGTCGGTCTTCGTGCCGTAATAGGTGTAACCGAGCCGCGCGGTCGTTTCGGTATCGATTCCGCCACTGATGCCGACCGACAGAAACGATTCCTTTGGCGCGGATTTGGTCGTCAGGTTGATGATCCCGCCGCCGAATTCGCCCGGAAAATTGACCGAATAGCTCTTCTGGACGAGCGATGATGCGATGACGCTACTCGGAAACAGGTCGAGCGGGACGACACGGCGCAGCGGTTCGGGGCTCGGCAGCGGCGACCCGTTGAGCAGCGCCGACGAATAGCGATCGCCAAGCCCGCGGACATAGACGAACCCGTTACCGACGACGCTCAGACCGGTGACACGGCTGAGCGCGCCTGCGATATCGCCCTCACCCGTCCGGGCGATGTCCGCGCTCGACAGGATCGACACGACTTGCGCGGTCGAGCGCGCGATATTGGCATCGCGGCGTCCGGTAACGACGATGTCGGCCGCGCCGGGGATCGACACATCGGGCACATCCTGCTCGTCAAGCGTCGTCTCGGCGGGCGTCGTCTGCGCGCCGGCTTGCCCCGCCTGCACCTGATCGCCCGTGGGGGGCACCGCATTGCCCGAATTGGTCTGCGCGAGCGCCGCACCCGGCGCGATCAGCGCAGTAGAAAAAAGTAACAGGCTCGCGACCTCGGACAGCCTCGACATATCAACCCCCTTATTCAATTCGAAAAGGGGGCGGCGCGCCGATGTCAGCGCCCCGCCCCGTCGTTTCGCTACGCTGGTTACGCTGACGGGAGCGCGGTGCAGTTGCCGCTGTTACCCGTGCCGAACGATGCCGATGGGCTATTGCAGGTCCAGCCCGTGTACCACGTATCGCTCGCGTCCTTGACCGCACCGATATAGCTCGTCTTGTCGAAAAAGCCCGCCGGGGTCACCAGAATGCCGTTGATGGTCCGGTTGTTCAGCGTCGATGCGTCGAAGGCGGCAACCGCGGTCTCGTTCGCACCGTTGATGTACAGGCTGGTCAACGTCGAGCTGAAACTGGCATTGTTGTTCGATCCCGCGTTGAACAGCGCCAGCACATCCGCATCGGTCGGCGTCGATTCGCCGCCCGAGCTATTGGGCGAGCCGACGAATGGCCGCGAGCCGCAGCCGGAGAAGACCACCGACTGGAAGATCGGCGCCCCGGCTTCGTCGATCGCCGCATTGGCGGTTCGCGATGCGGTCTGCGCGCGGCTGATCCGCAGGCAGGGGTTGGTCGCCTGGTTCACCATCACGCCATTGGCGAGCGTGTAATCGGTGCCGCCACGCAGCAGGATGGACGCGACGTCCGAATTGCCTGCAACGCGGTCGATGAAGGTGAAGTTCGCAACCGTCGTGTTCTGACGCGGCGTATTGCCGTCGAGCGCGTTGTCCGAGTCGGCCTCGATCATCGAATCGGCGGTTGCGGGCGTGGCACCCAGCCGCTGCGCGACGATCACATATTGGAAATTACCCTTGAGACCGGTGTCGGTATCGAGATTGTCGTCTTCCGCACCGACCGAGACGTAATATTTCATGTTGACGTGACCGCCGAAAAATTCGGCGCCATCGTCGGAGCTGTTGAACGACATGATGTGATCGAGCGTCGTGCCGCTGCCGACACCCTGCGTCGTCAACGACTGAAGTTCGCTGTTCGCCGACAGGATGTAACCCGAATAACGGATCTGGACATAGCTCAGCGTGCCGCTGCTGTCGGTGTTGGTCGCGCCGCCGTAAAGCGCAGGATCGACCGCGCCTTCGGTCTGGCGTTCGCAGGCGACCGTCCCCGGCGTCGCGGCGGAGGCGGCGCAATCGGTGATCTGGGCGCGGCCCGACAGGACGACCCCGCCCCACTGACCCGACGAATTGTCGGTGGTTGACCCTTCGGCATTGGCGCGACTGGTGAAGATGATCGGCTGCGTCTTCGAACCGACCGCCTGGATTTTGTTGCCGCGATTGACGTTGAGCCAGGTCGGACCATTGTCAGCGATGATAGTGACGCCCGGCTGGATCGTCAGCGTGACGCTCGCTTCGCCCGTCTTCGCAGCCGGGCCCTGATCGGTGCCGACATCGACGCGGCTGGCGAGATTGTAGAGAACACCCGAAACCCTGGGCAGGATCGAGCTGGCGTTTATCCGCGCCGGCAGTGCGCAGACCCGGTAGCTGCCCGTCGGGCCGCTCAACGTGCCCCGGTCGGTCAGGCCTTGCGAATCCGCGATGACGGGGCATGCCGACGCCGCCGTAACCAATGGGGTCGTCGGCGTGGGAGTCGGCGTCGGCGCGGGCGTGGGCGCCGGATTATTCGTGATGATCGTGACGTTGCCGCCCGCGCCCGGCGATCCGATGTCACTGGCGCCACACGCGCTCAGGATCGTCGCCGAAGCGCCTGCCAACAACATGTTCCGAAAAATAGTCATCATATCCCCCTTGATCGATTGACCCATCACGGGTCGAATATCGGTCCGACGCCGGAACATCGCAGTTTCCGGCCTCTTCTTGGGCCGCGGTTAAGCGGGGATGATGATAGATATGTGACAAACGTCCCAAGATTCGTCGTAAAAACCCGACTGGATCCAGAGCCTGCTCTAGGCGAAATATCAGCGTAACTTAATCGTCATCGAAACTTCTTTGAAATGTCTTCAAACCGTCACCGAAGGATCAGTGCGGAGCACGGATGTCCACGCCCCAAATACGCCAACCGCGCGAGTCGCTCGCACCTGCCGCATCGGCCTTTAGCGTATCTGATCGCCGCCGAAGCATGATGGGACCCTCCAGCCGCTGCTCCTTGCCGCTTTTTGCGACCGCAGCGTCCACCGCGATGCCGACATTGACGTAATCGACACCATCGACCGTATGAAGGGCGGTCGGCTCACCTATCGTCGCATCATAGGAGCGATATGGCGCATAGACCCCCGCCAGCGCCTTCGCATCGCCGCCCGCATCGGCACCGTCATGATCCCACAATCGCCGCGCCTGTTCGAACTCGCCCGCCTCGATCAGAGCGAAATACCGCCGGGCGAGCGCTGTCGCCGCAGCGGCGTCGGCGGGATTGACTGCCGCCACGCTCCGTGCCGTGCCTGTTTCATTGGTCACATTGCCCGCCGCATCGCCACGATCGGACTGCCTTGGGCTACACCCGATCGTCGCGCACAACATTGTCAGGGAAAGGCACAAAGTGGAACGGCGCATGGCAAATCTCCGAAGGGGCGACGATGCCGCGGCCCTCTACGCGCGCTTTCCCGACCGGGCAACGCATCACATATCTATCATGCCGGGACCGCTCGATCGGCGGGAATGTCGGTAAAAGACCAAATTCGAGCCCCAGCAGAGCTGGGTTGAGCGGACCGAAGACCGGCCCCGCCAGATTACCCCTCCGATCCAGGTCAGCAGGCACCACTCAATGCGATTAAGTCTCTGTCGCAGCGATAATCGACCGGTAGCTATGTTGTGGCGGTTTACCGAACAGCACAATGGGCTGACGGCGTCTACCACCAATGGTGGGCGCGACAGGGATTGAACCTGTGACCCCACCCGTGTGAAGGGTGTGCTCTACCGCTGAGCTACGCGCCCGTGGCCACACCCTTGGCGGCACATCGGAAGCGGGCGTCTACGCGCGCCCGCAACTCCTGTCCACCCCCGCCGAAGCGGGGGTGAAAAGAGATCAGTTGACCGCGTCCTTGAGACCCTTGCCGGCCTTGAACTTCGGCTGGGTCGACGCCTTGATCGTCATCGGCTCACCCGTTCGTGGGTTACGACCGGTCGACGCCTTACGCTTCGAAACGGAAAACGTGCCGAATCCGACGAGACGGACTTCGTCACCCTTTTTCAAGCTGGCGGAAATCGCATCGAACACCGCTTCGACAGCCTTTGACGCGTCGTTCTTCGCCAGACCCGAATGATCCGCGACCGTTGCGATAAGTTCCTGTTTGTTCATAATGATATCCCCCTTAATTCAACACGCTGAGACATTAGAGATTCGCGGCTGACGCCGAAAGCGCCAATAAGGCGCGGGCGGACCGACGAGTCAACGGAAACCGCCCGATGAAAGGTGTCACCGGGCAGCTCCATCCCATTGATCAATGATGCAATTCGGCGCCAACCGGCGGAATTGCGGGCGGCGGCAGTGCCGCCAATTCATCCGCATCGGTCCAATCGATCGCTTCCAGCGGTTCGGTCAGCGCCAGACGCAACACCTCATCGACATGTTCGACCGGTATGATCTTCAGACCGTCCTTGATGTTCTGCGGAATTTCGGCGAGATCCTTCTCATTCTCACTAGGGATCAGCACCGTCTCAATCCCCCCGCGCAGCGCCGCGAGCAGTTTTTCCTTCAGCCCGCCGATCGGCAGCACCCGGCCACGCAGCGTCACCTCACCTGTCATCGCGATCTCACGCCGGATCGGCACGCCTGTCAGCGTCGACACGATCGACGTCACCATCCCGATGCCAGCGGAGGGACCGTCCTTTGGCACCGCGCCTTCGGGCAGATGAATGTGGATGTCCTTGCGCGCGAACAGGCTCGGCTTGATACCATAGCTCGGCGCCCGCGCCTTAACGAAGCTGAAGGCGGTTTCGATCGATTCCTTCATGACATCGCCGAGTTTGCCCGTCAGCTTCGCCTGGCCTTTGCCCGTAACGGTAACGCTCTCGATCGTCAGCAATTCACCGCCGACCTCGGTCCAGGCGAGCCCGGTGACCGCGCCGATCTGGTTTTCGGTTTCGGACAGGCCGTGCCGATATTTCTGGACGCCCGCAAACTCGTGGAGATTGTCGGGCGTGACCGTCACGCTGACGACCTTCTTCTCCAGAATCTGACGCAACGCTTTGCGCGCGAGTTTTGCGATCTCGCGTTCCAGCGTCCGAACACCTGCTTCACGCGTGTAGCGCTGGATCAGCGCTCGCAAGCCCTCGTTGGTCAGCGTGAACTCGCCGTCCTTCAGGCCGTGATCGCTCACGACCTTGCCGATCAGATGGCGCTCCGCAATCTCGACCTTCTCGTCTTCGGTATAACCCTCCAGCCGGATGATCTCCATGCGGTCGAGCAGTGCCTGCGGCAGGTTCAGCGTGTTCGCGGTGCACACGAACATCACATCAGACAGAT
>JAPKCG010000239.1 GCA_028823055.1 Sphingomonas bacterium | reverse complement strand
CCCGTCGTCGGCCATCACGGCTGCGGCGGGATCAAGGCGACGCTGGCGGGCGGGGTCACCGGCCCGGTCGACAAATGGCTCGACGGCGCGCGCACGGTCCTCGCCGATCATCGCGCGGAGATCGATGCCGAACCGACCGAAGAGGGCAAGGTCAATCGCCTCGTCGAGGCCAATGTGCGCGATCAGCTCATCAAGCTGGCGCACACCGACACGGTCAGGGCCGCCTTCGCACGCGATCAGAAACTGATTCTCCACGGCTGGGTCTACGACATTCGCGACGGCCTGCTGAAACCGCTGATGCAGATCGACCGCGACTCCGACCTCGCCTCGATCGAACGGCCTGAGAAGGTTTTGTAGGCAAACGCGGCACTACGTTCACACAAGGTCACACTCGTGCGCGCCGATCGGGGGTCGCATGTGAGGTGAGGTGAGCTGAGGTCCGAACATGCGTGAGAGCGTGGTTGTCGATCGTGACGTCGGCGGCGCGTGTAGGACAGAAGATTGTCCGCTTCCGCCCACTTGCGGACATTCCCTTGAGCGGTGATGGTGCGCGAAAGATCCGCAAGATAGTCGCTGTAGTGCTCCTCGGCGCTTCCTTAACTGGCTGTTCCTACAGCTACGATCTAATCGCAGTAGTGCGCAGAAACCTGGGAAGACGGAGGCCTTGCTGGTGCCGATCCTTCTGAGCCACGACTGCCCCTGCTCGTCCAGAAGCCCCTTCATCGTCGGCTTCACCGTAAAGACAGGCCCACCCTCGGCGATCGCCGACAGCCCTCCCTTGCGCCGTACGGTGTGCGACTTCACCACGCCGCCGTCACAAGGGTCTGCTGTTGGGTCTGGATACGAGCAGTAGCCGGGGCGCAGCTTGTCCATCATCTTCTTCTCGATCTCGAAGATGTTGATCGGCTCCTGCTCGCTGCGCCGGTCGTGGCACCACTTGTATTTGGCATCCGACCCGCACCCGCATGGCTTGTAGGGGTCCATCAAGCTGACCGGCCTGATCACGGGCACGTCGACGAGCGGCGCGCTAAATAATTTTCCGAACCGGGCGCACGACCGCCAGACGATGGGAACATAATTGCGCAAGAAAGTACCGGTTCTGCGCAGAACAGCTGTGGCGGCTAGCGCCGGTTTCTCCGTACCTTGCCCATATCAAAGGTTCGACAAACAGGCGGGCCTGCTGCGCAACGACGCAGCCTCACCGAAGACTCGGTGCGTATTGGAGAGGTGTCATGCTGGGTTTCCCTAAACGACTATTCTGGGGCTATGTCGCAATCGCCTTGTTCATGGCGGGCGATGGCTTCGAACTTGCGTTTTTGTCCAAGTATCTCGTCGACCTGGGTTTTACCGCAGTAGAAGCGTCTACGGTCTTCACGGTCTACGGCCTCGTTGCCGCCCTCTCGGCCTGGGCGTCGGGCGTACTGGCAGAGGTGTACGGCCCGACACGTATCATGCGTATCGGCGCCTTCGCATGGATATCGCTCCATGTGCTGTTCCTCTCGCTTGGCATCGGCCTGACCAATCTGCCGCTGATCCTGATTTTCTATGGCCTTCGCGCGATTGCCTATCCGCTGTTCATCTACGCCTTCGTCGTGCGTATCGCGCAGGCGGTGCCGCGTGACCGGCTGGCATCGGCAATGGGCTGGTACTGGGCGATGTATTCGATCGGTATCGGCTGTATCGGCACTTATCTGCCGAGTTTCACGATCCCGGCGATCGGCTATTTCGGTACGCTGTGGCTTTCGGTCGGATGGGTCGCTGCAGCAGGGATCGCGGTTTGGTTCGGCCTGCCTGCGACGCCTGAGGAAGAAAAAGGGCCGCCGATCCCGATTGATCGTCGCCTGCGCGAACTTGGCCGCGGCGCGACGATTTTGGCGGAGAACCGGTCGATCGCGATCGCGGCGATCGTGCGCGTCATCTGCAATCTGACGCTGTTCGGCTTCCCGGTCATCATGCCGCTCTACCTGACGTCCGCGCAGGTCGGCTTTACCATGTCGGAATGGCTGAGGATCTGGGGCGCAATGTTCTTCGTCACGATCTTCACCAACATCGCCTGGGGCTGGATCGGCGACCGGTTCGGCTGGATCCGGCAGATGCGCTGGTTCGGCTGCCTCGGCACCGCGGGCGCGACGCTCGCCTTCTATTATATCCCGGCGCATTTCGGCGCGAACATGGCGCTGATGCTGCTCGCCGCAGCGTGGCTCGGGATCGGCGTTTCCGCGTTCGTGCCAATGGGAGCGATTTTCCCGGCGATGGCCCCGGATCACCGCGGTGCGGCGATTTCGGCGCATAACCTCGCCGCCGGCCTCTCCAATTTCGGCGGTCCCCTCATCGCGACGATCAGCTTGCCGCTCGTCGGCTTCGAAGGGGTCTGCTGGGTCTACGCCATCCTCTACGTCCTCGGCGCGGTCCTCACCGTGTTCATCAAGGTCGACCAGCCGGGAGTCACGTCGCCGCGCGTGAGTCCTAAGCCGACCGACATCGCATTTGCCAAAGGAATCACCGCATGAAAGCTCTCGTTCTCGATCGTCAGCACGAAATCGCCATCCGCGACGTGCCCCCGCCGCGTGGCGTCGGCGCGCACGACGTGCGGATCCGAATCCATACCGTCGGCATCTGCGGATCGGACGTGCATTATTACACCCACGGCCGGATCGGGCCGTACATCGTCAAGTCGCCGATGATCCTGGGCCACGAAGCGGCCGGTACGGTGATCGAAACGGGCGAGGGCGTGAAGCATCTCGCGGTCGGCGACCGGGTTTGCATGGAGCCGGGCGTTCCCAATCCGAATTCGAAGGCGACCAAGCTCGGCATCTACAATGTCGACCCCGACGTCACCTTCTGGGCGACGCCGCCGATCGACGGGTGCCTGATGACCGAAGTCACGCATCCCGCGGCCTTCACCTTCAAGCTGCCCGATCACGTCACCTTCTCCGAAGGCGCGATGGTCGAGCCGTTCGCGATCGGCATGCAGGCGGCGACCAAGGCGAAGATCAAGCCCGGCGACACCGTCGCGGTCATCGGCGCAGGCACGATCGGCCTGATGACCGCGCTCGCGGCGCTGGCGGGTGGTGCGGCGCGCGCGATCGTGTCTGACATGTCGGCCGAGAAGCTCGCGATCGCCGCGCAATATCCCGGCATCATCCCGTGCGACATCCGCGAGGAATCGCTGGTCGATAAGGTCGCCGAAGTGACCGCCGGCTGGGGTGCGGACGTCGTGTTCGAATGCTCGGGCAGTGCGAAGGTGTTCCCCGACGTCATGGCGGCCGCGTGCCCGGGCGGCGTCGCGGTGCTGGTCGGAATTCCGATCGATCCGATCCCGTTCGACATCGCCGCGGCGCAGGCCAAGGAACTGCGCTTCGAGACGGTGTTCCGCTACGCCAACATGTACGACCGCGCGATCGATCTGATCGCGTCGGGCAAGGTCGACCTCAAGCCGCTGGTGACGCACACCTATCCGTTCGACGAGTCCGTCGAGGCATTCGAGCGCGCCGCGGAAGGGCGTCCGACCGACGTCAAGTTGCAGATTACCTTCGGCGATCGGTGATGTACGATGCCGCTCACGCCGGCCTGGACCGGCTTCGCCATGCAAGGGAGGGCCGTCGTCGAACCATGACCACGATTTCTGCGCCGGCGGTGCTGGCCGGCCGGGTGAGCGGCCAAGCGTCTGCGCGCGAACTGGTGCTGCCCGATTCGGCGAGCGGTATCCGCTGGTTCGAGCATGACTATCCGATGCCTATGGCGCGCTGGAACCATCATCCGGAATATGAGCTGCACCTGATCCGCGAGGGGACGGGCAAACTCTTGGTCGGCGACCATGTCGGGCGTTTCGACGCCGGGCATGTCGCGCTGATCGGCCCCAATCTGCCGCACGACTGGATTAGCGACCTCGCGCCCGGCCAGCGGATCGCGAACCGCGACGCGGTACTGCAATTCGACGGGCCGCGCCTGCGACAGGGCTTTGCGCTGTTTCCCGAGATGGAGGAACTGGACGGCCTGTTCGACAGCGCTTCACGCGGGATCGAGTTCACCGGCGCCACCGCGCTGGCCGCGGCGCAAGGCATCGAGGGGGTAGGGCGCACCACCGGCCTCGAACGGCTTGGCCAGTTGTTCGCGCTGTTCGCGATCCTGGCCAGGGCGCCCGAGAGCGACCGCGTTTATCTGGCGGGCCCGTTGTTTGCGACCGGGGCCGGGGCGGAGTTCGATGTCGTCGTGCGCTACGTTCTCGACAATATCGACGGCGAAGTCCGGATGGGCGAGGCGGCACGGATCGCGGGCATGAGCGAGACGAAGTTCTCGCGCGCGTTCAAGGGCATGTCCGGGCATAATTTCGTCGATTTCGTCCGCAAGCTGCGCGTGGCGCAGGCGTGTCGCCTGCTCCGCCAGACCGACATACCCGTGTCGTCGATCTGCTTCGACGTCGGCTTCGGCAACCTTTCCAATTTCAACCGGCAGTTTCGGGCGGAGACGGGGACAAGCCCGCGTTCCTACCGCCGCGACACCGATGGCACGGACACACGCGCATGTTCCTGATTTGTGGCGAAGCGCTGTTCGACGTGTTCGTCGGCCCCATCGAAGCCGATGCGCGCGGCGATTCCGTCACGGCGCTGCGGGCTGTCGCCGGCGGATCGCCGTATAATGTGGCGATCGGGCTGGCCCGTTTGGGTCGCCGGGCCGCGCTGTGTACGGAAATCTCGTCCGACTGGCTCGGAAACCAGCTGGAGGCCGCGCTGAGGCGGGAGGGCGTCGACCTGTCGTTCATCCGCCGGGCCGAAGGCGCGACCCCGATGGCCCTGGTCGATGTCGATGCGAACGGGGCCCCGCATTACGGTTTCCACGGTCTGCGCCAGATGTGCCTTCATCCCGTCGCCGCCACGTTCGAGGCCAGGCGCGATGCGATCACCGGAATCCACGTCGGGTCTTTCCCGATCGTATCGGCGCGATCCGCGGAAAAGCTGCTGACGCTGGTCGCGGGAGCGGGTGAGGCGTCGGGCGATCGTATCGTCAGCCTCGATCCCAACATCCGGCTCGCGGTCGAGCCCGACGTCGCTCTGTGGCGTCGTCAGGTCGAGCGGTTCCGCCGTCATGCCCATCTCATCAAGACGAGCATCGAGGATCTCGAGGCGATCTACGGTGCCGATTGCGACGGCGAGGCGATCGCCCAAAGCTGGCTGGAGGGCGTTACCCGGATCGTCGTGCTGACGCGTGGCGAGCGG
>JAPKCG010000238.1 GCA_028823055.1 Sphingomonas bacterium | reverse complement strand
AACGATGTCGCGCATTTGCGAGCTGACCGGCAAGGGCCGGCAGGTGGGAAACAACGTTTCGCACGCCAATAACAAGACCAAGCGGACTTTTCTGCCGAATCTGCAGAATGTCACGCTGATCTCCGACAGCCTTGAAAAGGGCGTGAAGCTGCGCGTGTCGACGCACGGCCTCCGTTCGGTCGAGCATAATGGTGGTCTCGACAACTGGCTGCTGAAGACGAAGGAGGACAAATTGTCGCTCCGCTGCCGTCGCCTGAAGCGCGAAATCGCCAAGAAGCGCGCCGCCGTCGCAGCCTGATTCGCGTCAGCCGCGAATCGCTCGATATGACGAACCGGCCCGCCGCTCACCCGAGCGGTGGGCCGTTCGGCGTTACATTGGTTGCGCGTCGAGCCGGAATTTGAGCAACAACGTCCGCTGCAGCAGCGACTGATTATCGTCGGACACGATCCACAATATCGTCGCGTCGCCTTCGTGCGTCACGGCCAGCCCCTCGAAATTCTCCCCTATCAACGGCTTTGCGAGCGTCGCGACAGGCACGGGCCGCGCGATTCGCCCCGGCGCGATCTCGCCCGCCGCAATCCGCGTGATCTGGGTGGTGAAATGAAAGGGCGGATCGAATTTGCGGTTGAGCAACAGCATGTCGCCGCCCGGCAGCATTGCCGCATCGGACACGTCGTACCGCCCGTCCGCAACCACCGCGAACCGTTGCGGTCGCGGATGGCGAATCGGATCACCGGCAAAGATCAGCGCGTCGCGCGTCTTCAGCCGCGCCTTGTTGCTCCCCGCCCACCAGCGCGGGGGCACGTGCATGACTTCGCTGATCGTCACGAAACGCCCGTCGCCGGTACGCGCGAGCGATTCAGCGCCGCCATTGGCGTCCCATTTCGCCATCTCACGCGGGGCGACATGCCCCTCGTCCTGAGTCAGCGCGACATCATAGCGCCAGATCATATTATATTGTTCGAACCCGACCCAGACATGGCGGCCATCGGTCGTCATCGATTCCGAATCGCGATCGTTCTTGTCCCAGCCGATGCCCGGCCCCGAGGGCAGGTTCGCCCCCGATACTGCCTTGGGCTGCCAGTCCGCCCCCATCGTGAAACGCAGGATCGTGCCCCCGTCGCCGAGCAGCGTGAAGCGGTCGCCCGCCGCGTCATGCGCCACATGAAGCGAGGAATACCCCCCGAACCCCGGATCGTCGCCGGTCATCTCGATCCCGCCCAGATAGGTCAGGCCGCCGACCCGCGTCCGCGCCGGGTCATCCGCATCGAGCGGCACGCGGCTGACATGCAGCGTCGGATGCGCCCCGATCAGATCGAGCCGCGCCTGTCCCGTCCAGGATGGAACGACGAGCAACACCGCCAGGATCACGAACATAACGCGCACGCCGCCCCTCATAGGCCCCCTGCCGCCCCGCGATAGCCTTAACCCGCGATAACGGACGCATTCAGGCATCGCTCAATGCGAATCACCTAGAACCCCTCCATCGACGGCGATCACGCCCCTTTTGGGCTGGCACCGCCGACGAGCAGAATTTTACGGGAGATTACCCATGTTTAAGAAGCTTTCCCTCGCCGGTGCGGCGATCGCCATGAGCGCCACCGCCATCGTTCCCGCCGCCCCCGCGATGGCGCAAAGCCGCCACTATGATCGTGGCTATGACAATCGTGGGTACGACAACCGCGCCTATAATAACGGCTATTACGACAATGCTCGCACCTATCGCGGGCGGAACGGTCGCAATTATCGTCAGCGTTCATGCAGCGGCGGTGACACCGGCACGGTCGTCGGTGCGATCGCGGGCGGACTGCTCGGCCATACCGTTGTCGGCCGCGGCGACAGACTTCTTGGTGCCGTGATCGGTGCCGGCGCAGGCGCGCTCGCCGGCCGTGCGATCGACCGGTCGGGCCAACCCGGATACTGCCGCCGTTAAAGCGGCAGTGCGTTTCCCTCGCGTAGCGTATCGAGGGCGGAGGCCCGGTTCGAAAGAGCCGGGCCTCTTGTTCATTCTCGACCCTTCGACTTCACCTCGGCGCGATACCGGTGAAGCAGCGGTTCGGTATAGCCATTGGGTTGATCGACCCCGTCGAACACCAGCGCGCGCGCCGCCTTGTACGCCAGGCTGTCGGGATCGCCCGCCATCGCGCGATATTCGGGGTCGCCCGCATTTTGCGCATCGACCTTCGCCGCCATCTTTTCGAATGCCGCATCGATCTCGGCCTCGGTCGCGACACCGTGGAGCAGCCAGTTCGCCATATGCTGCGAACTGATGCGCAGCGTCGCGCGATCCTCCATCAATCCGACGTCGTGGATGTCGGGCACCTTCGAACAGCCGACGCCCTGATCGACCCAGCGCACGACATAACCCAATATACCCTGCGCATTGTTGTCGAGTTCCTCCGCGACCTCCTGCGGTTGCCAGTTGCGCCCGATCGCGACAGGTACGTCGAGCAGGCGGTCGAGCGAGGCGACCCCCTCCGCTTCGCGCTCGCGTCGCCGCGCGAACACGTCGACATCGTGATAATGCGTCGCGTGAAGCGTCGCGGCGGTCGGTGACGGTACCCAGGCGGTGTTCGCGCCGGTCTTGGGATGGCCGACCTTCTGTTCCAGCATGTCGGCCATCATGTCGGGTGCCGCCCACATCCCCTTGCCGATCTGCGCCTTGCCATCGAGGCCACAGACGAGCCCGATCTGGACGTTGCGGTCTTCATACGCCTTGATCCAGTCCGCCCCCTTCATCTCGCCCTTGCGGATCATCGGCCCGGCGCGCATCGCGGTGTGCATTTCATCGCCCGTCCGGTCGAGAAAGCCGGTGTTGATGAACACGATCCGGTCCTTCACCGCATGGATACACGCGGCCAGGTTGGCGGATGTCCGCCGTTCCTCGTCCATCACGCCGACCTTGATCGTGTGCCGATCAAGCCCCAGCAGATCCTCGACCGCATCGAACAGGCGGTCGGTGAACGCGCATTCCTCCGGCCCGTGCATCTTGGGTTTGACGATATAGATCGACCCCACGCGGCTGTTGACGAACCGCCCCTGCCGCTTGAGGTCGTGAACCCCGATCAGGCTGGTCATGATCGTATCGAGAATACCCTCGGGCGCTTCCTCGCCATCCGCCAGCTTCACCGCAGGCGTCGTCATCAGATGCCCGACATTGCGCACGAAAAGCAGGCTGCGCCCCGGCAAGGTCAACGTCGATCCGTCGGTCGCGGTATAGTCGCGGTCGCCGTCGAGCGTGCGCGTCATCGTCTCGCCGCCCTTGTTGAAGCTGGCGGACAAATCGCCCTTCATCAGCCCCAGCCAATTGGCATAGGCAGCCACCTTGTCCTCGGCATCGACCGCCGCGACCGAATCCTCCAGGTCAACGATGGTCGTCAGCGCCGATTCGAGGATGACGTCCGCGATATGCGCGTGATCGTCCTTACCGATCGGATGCGCGGCGTCGATCACGACCTCGATATGCAACCCGTTATGCCGCAGCAGCAGATTGTCGCCCTGATGCCCGACGCGCTGCGCCGGGTCGGCAAGCACCGGCTCGCCACCGGTCCAGTCGGCCCACGACCCATCCGCCAGCGGCACCGAGGAATCGAGGAAATGTTTTGCCCAGGCAATGACCTGCGCCCCGCGCGCCGCATCATATCCCTTGCCCGTCGCCGCGCCCGGAATCGCGTCGGTGCCGTACAGCGCGTCGTACAGGCTGCCCCAGCGCGCATTGGCGGCATTGAGGACGAAACGTGCGTTGAGCACCGGCACGACCAGCTGCGGCCCCGCCATCGTCGCGATTTCGGGATCGACATGCTGGGTCGTGATCGCAAAGGGCGCAGGCTCGGGGACCAGATAGCCGATCTCGCGCAGGAACCCCTGAAATTCACGTTGATCGATCGCCTTGCCCGCATGATCGGCATGCCACGCATCGATTTGCGCCTGCATCGTATCGCGCGTCGCCAGCAGGGCGCGGTTTTCCGGCGAAAACCGCGCAAAGATCTCCGCCACCCCCGACCAGAACCGGTCTGCGGCGATGCCCGTCCCGGACAGCGCATGCTCTTCGACGAAACGCGCAAGGGGCTCGGCCACCGACAGGCCGGCGCGGGTGATCATCGCTTCAGTCATCATGCACTCCTTCAGGCGCCGCGAACACAGTGCGGCGATCATGGGTCCCGGGGAGGAAACACGCGCTTGGCCCAAATGGGACCATCAGTGCAAGCCATCGGGCGGGGAAAAGCCGCAAGCGGGACAGGAAAAAATGGTGCTGCCGGTGAGGATTGAACTCACAATTTCGAGCCCCTGCGCTGTTGTCGGGCTACCGGCGATGCCCGGAACCGGACTGGGCACGGCTGCACCGCGAGATGCAGCGCAAGCACGTGACCCTGCAGATCCTATGGGACGAGTATATCGCGGCGCCGCCGGACGGCTATCGCTACAGCCGTTTTTCCGACCTCTATCGCGGGTGGGCCATGAAAGCTGCCGGTCACGTCACTTCCTTCAGTTGGTGCTCGATCGTGAGCGGACTGCCAATCCCGAGGGCCGCGAAGCCCCGGCGCAGGAATGTGGTGCTGTGGCGCCGGATTGCGCCACAGCATGTTGGTAGATTTCAATATTGCGCCCGCAAAGCCACCACGATCCTGCGTGGTTCGCCGTAAAAGTTTCCGGCGGTGCTGCTCCCGGCGGTCGCATAGTAGCGCTTGTCGGCCAGGTTGGTCACGTTGAGCTGTGCCTGCCAGTGTTTGTCGAAGTCATAAGCGACCCGCAGATCCTGGATCGTGTAGAGGTCCTGCCGGAAGGTGAACGGAATTAGGCTGGCGAGCGGGCAACGTCCGCTGATCGGATTGACCGTCGTCGTACAGGTGGTGCCGACAGTGGTCCGGGCGCTTTCGAGCCGGAACCCGCCACCGACCGACCAGGCGGCGAACTTGCCGGGTAGCGTGTAGGAGGTCCACAGCTTCGCCTGATGCCTGGGCTGTTGATTGAACAGGGCAACGATGCTCCCGTCGAGTGATTGGGCGCCGCCCCCGGTCAGATTGGCCAAGAGGTTCTGGTAGATGGCATCGAAGTCGGTCTTGACGAAAGTGTAGCCCGCCTGGATTTGCCAGTTGCGCGTGCCAGTGGGGAACCGGGTGGGGATTTCAAAGCTGTCGAGTGGGGATGTAGTGGGGCGTTTTTCTGTGAGGTCCGCCAGATGGCGCTTAAACCCTTTAAAAACTGGAGCGGGCGAAGGGATTCGAACCCTCGACCCCAACCTTGGCAAGGTT
>JAPKCG010000237.1 GCA_028823055.1 Sphingomonas bacterium | reverse complement strand
GATCCACAGGTCGGGCTTGCCAATCAGCGCCGCGCGCTGGACGATCCCCGGATCGTCGAGGACGGGCGACCCATCCGGCATCAGCGCGACCCGAACGATACCGCCGGCGCGACACGCCGCCGCATCGACGCGAGCCACGCCCAAATCAATGATGCCGGGCGCAAGACATTTGCCGTTGCAATCGACGTTGACGAGGTCGGCGGGCGGGTCGGCGGGCGGGTCGACGATCATGCCGTCGATTGCATGCAGATCGCCCGTCCGCTCACCCATTTCGGGGCAGAGGATTCGCGCATTGGTGAAGCGTATCGTGGTCACGCCCAGCCCCCCACGCGCCTGGCTCGCCGCGTCAGCACATCGAGGCAGGCCATGCGGACCGCCACGCCCATCTCGACCTGTTCGGTAATCGCGCTCTGCATGCCATCGGCGACGATCGAATCGATCTCGACGCCACGGTTCATCGGGCCGGGATGCATGACCAGCGCGTCCGGAGCGCGCGCCAGCCGGTCGGCGGTAAGGCCATAGCGCATCCTGAATTCGCGGCTCGATGGGATATGGCCGCCGCTCATTCGTTCGCTCTGGACGCGTAGCATCATGATGACGTCGGCCCCCTCGATCGCCGCGTCGAAATCCGTAAAGGGTGTCACCCCCATTCGTTCGATCCCCGCAGGCATCAGGGTGGATGGAGCGCAGACGCGCACGTCCGCCGCCAGTGCGGTCAGCGCCAGAATGTTCGATCGCGCGACGCGGCTGTGCAGAATGTCGCCGCAGATCACGACGCGTTGCCCCGCCACCGAACCGCGTCGCCGCCGGATCGTCAGCGCGTCGAGCAGTGCCTGGGTCGGGTGTTCGTGGCGGCCATCGCCCGCGTTGAGGACGGGGCAATCCACCTTGTCCGCGATCAATCGTACCGCACCCGATGCCATATGGCGGATCACGATCACGTCGGCCCGCATGGCATTGAGCGTCATCGCGGTATCGATGAGCGTCTCGCCCTTCTTCACCGAGCTTTGCGCCGCGTGCATGTTGACGACGTCAGCGCCGAGTCGCTTACCCGCAATTTCGAAGCTTAGCAGCGTGCGAGTCGAATTTTCGAAAAACGCATTGATCTGCGTGAGGCCGTTGAGCCGCTTGTCGGGCGTGGCATGTGTGCGATTGGCGGCGACCCAATGTTCGGCCTCGTCGAGCAGAAACATGATCTCATGCGGCTGCAGGCCGTCTATCCCCGTCAAGTGACGATGCGGGAAAACGGCGCCGCCTTCGATAAGGGTGGCGGGGCGATGATCGGATGGCGACATTAAAGCGGTGGCCTAACCCCACGCCCGAGCGGGGGCAAGGCCGCCGACGATCTGTCCTCTTAAAGTTGCGGTTCGATCCGGCTGTATAATTCCGATTCTTCACGATCGATGCGACGCTTCAGCATGTCGATGATGGCATGGGTTTCGCGTTTAAACCCCTGCCAATCTATCCGGATGCGATCAATCGGCCAACGACGGCAATAGGCCTCGTGTTCGGCGGCAAGCCCCCCCATCTCAAACGCGAACCGACGAGCGAGTGCGCGGGTTTGCGGATCGTCCGACCGACCGAGCTGTGGATATAGAAACTTATCTTCCTTCGACAAATGCGCTGCCAACACTCGATTAAGTTGCCAGCGAATTTCCGAAAAGCCGCTCGACGGCTCGTCCCCTTCGATCCTAGCGAGCAATCGGTTGGCAAGCATTGCCAGTTCCGCATGTTCACCCGATAGCATCTCACGCAATGGCTTTGTCATCATGTCCCCCAACATCAAGTCGCTATTGAATGTAAGGGCGATGTAGTTACGCAAAGATTAGCGAAACGAAGATTAGTTTAGCGTAAAATCCTGATTATATTGCGTAATCTAGGCATTAACCAATGCGTCGATCGCAGCCTGAAGAATATGGGCGGCGGCCAGGTTGTCGATCCGCTCCGCGCGCTTGGCACGGCTCATATCCTGTTCGATCATGGTCCGTTCGACCGCAACGGTCGACCAGCGTTCGTCCCACAGCAGGATCGGCGCGAGATCCTCGACGTTGCGCGCGAACGCACGGGTCGACTGGCTGCGCGGGCTTTCGCTCCCATCGAGGTTCAATGGAAGCCCCAGCACGATGCCGACGACCTGCTGGCGCACGATCATGTCGACAAGCGCGACCTTGTCCTTCGAGAATTTGGTGCGGCGAATCAGAGTGGCCGGGCTCGCGAAATTCCACCCGGCGTCGCACAGCGCGGTCCCGATCGTCTTGGTGCCTAGGTCGAGGCCGATCAGCCGTCCACCGCCCGGCAGCGCGCCACGGAACACCGCGCGATCGGCGGTGATCATTTCCGAGTGAACGAAGCGAGCCGCCGCGCGACATCGGTGCGTATGTTCGCCCAGAACAGGCTGTAATCATAGACGTGGTAATTATTGCCCGGCAGCACGTAACTGCCCAGATTGGGCGGATTGTCGATAAGCAGAAACCCGCGCTCACCACAGCGCGCACCGACTTCGCCGGCACGCATCTCGGCGGTTTTGAGATCGCTGCTGGGAAACAGCGTCCCCAGATTTTCGCTCTTTGCGGCGGTGGCATTGGGGGTGCCGGTTATCGGATTGGTGCAGACCATCGGTGTGCCAGCACGAACGTCGCCGTCAAATCCGGTCGATCGATCATATTGATCGGTGATTAGCGACGGATCGGCGGGCTCGCCAAAGCTTTGCCACGACAGGATGCACCCCGCCTGATCCGCCGTTTCGCATTCGGGCAGGCCGAGTGCGGGCAAATCGGTGGTGCGTGAGATGGGCCAGCCGACGATATAGGCCGCCACGATACGCTTTTTCAGCTTTGCATCGGTCGCGATCCGTTCGCGGAGCAGCTGCAACAGGTGAATGCTGCCCTGACTATGCCCGGCAAGGATGATCGAACGCTTCGCATCGATCTGACCTAGAAAGGAATCGAAGGCGGCGGCGACATCGCCATAAGCGAGCGCCAATGCCTTGTCGGCTTCGTCAGCGCTGGTCAGAAACGCGCCAAAGGTCGCCTGACGATAGCGCGGTGCCCAGATCTCGCCCGCCGCGTTGAAGGCGCTAGCCTGACCGCGCAGGAAGAGGGCGGCGCGGTCGTTCGCCTCCGCATCGTCAAGCGGCGCGTTCCAGTGCGCGCGGCTAAGGTAGGAGGTGGGGTGAACGAAGAAGATCGCGGCACCCGTGCCGGGCTTGCCGGGCTTCTCACCCGCCGGGACCCAACGGGCCGGATCGTTCGGCACATCCGGTCGCGAAAGCCACATCTTGCGCGCGTCATAAGCCTTGCTCGCGACGAGGGGCTGAGCCTGAAATGTCTCGCTTGGCGTCATGGCCATGCGCATCAGGTCAACCCCCCAGATGCGATAGGCGAACATGCCGGCTATCGCGAGCACGACGAGCCCGGCCATGACATAGAGGAATTTACGTGCCAATTATTCATCCTTTGTGCAGTGCAGCATAACCGGCTGCCCCGCAAGCGCCCATTCGGTGCCGCACAGGTGCAGCGATTGCAATCATGTACGACTCGAAAGCCGTTGCGTCGCGGCGAAGCGGAGTGCTAGCCGCTGCGGCCATGTCCGTAGATATCAACACCGTGAAAAAGATCGCGAGCCTCGCCCGGATCGCGACGAGTGACGAGGAAGCGGCGCGACTGGCGCCCGAACTCGACAACATCCTTGGCTGGATCGAACAATTGGGGGAGGTCGACACCAGCGGCGTCGAACCGATGACCGCGGTCATTCCCAATGTCCTGCGGCTGCGTGACGATGTCATCGACGCCGATCCGCTGACCGGCGGTGGTAAGCGCGATGCATTGATGACCAATGCTCCACAGGGGGAACATGGCTTTTTCACCGTACCGAAGGTGATCGAATAATGACCGACCTTACCGATCTGGGCGTTGCCGCGATCCGTGATGGCGTGCGCATGGGCGAGTTTTCCGCAGTCGAGGTGGCGGATGCGTTCGTCGTGAAGGTTGCCCGCGCCAAGCCGCTCAACGCCTTCCTCGTCGAAACCCCCGACCATGCGTTGTCCGCCGCGCGCGATGCCGATGCCGCGCGCGCGGCTGGCGAGGTATTGAAGCCGCTCGCGGGCGTGCCGATCGGGATGAAGGACCTGTTCTGCACGAAGGGTGTGGCGACGACCGCCGCGAGCCATATCCTCGAAGGCTTCGTGCCGACCTACGAGAGCACGGTGTCGCAGAATTTATGGGATGCGGGCGCCGGGATGCTTGGCAAGCTCAACATGGACCAGTTCGCGATGGGCTCGTCGAACGAAACCAGCGCGTTCGGCAACGTCGTCTCGCCGTGGCGGCGCGGTGGCGGCAGCAATGCCGACCTCGCGCCCGGGGGCTCTTCGGGGGGCAGCTCGACCGCAGTATCCGCGCGGCTCTGCCCCGGTGCGACCGGGACCGACACTGGCGGGTCGATCCGTCAACCCGCCGCATTTACCGGGATCAGCGGGATCAAGCCGACCTATGGCCGCTGTTCGCGCTGGGGCACGATCGCCTTTGCTTCCAGCCTCGATCAGGCAGGGCCGATGGCGCGCGACGTCAGGGATTGCGCGATCCTGCTGGAGGTGATGTCCGGGTTCGATGCCAAGGACGGCACCTCGCTTAAGCTCGACGTCCCGAAGTGGGAGCATGGGCTTTCAAGCGACCTCAGTGGGTTGCGCGTCGGTATTCCAAGGGAATATCGGATCGATGGCAGCCTGGAAGAGATCGAAGCGTTGTGGCAGCGCGGGATCGATTGGCTCAAGGATGCGGGGGCCGAGATCGTCGACGTGTCGTTGCCGCATACCAAATATGCCTTACCGGCTTATTACATCATCGCTCCCGCCGAGGCATCGTCGAACCTCGCGCGCTATGATGGCGTTCGCTACGGCCTGCGCGATCTGCCCGAAGGGGCGGGGTTGCAGGACATGTATGCCGCGACCCGCGCCGATGGGTTCGGCGAGGAGGTGAAGCGCCGCATCCTGATCGGTACTTACGTCCTGTCCGCGGGATTTTACGATGCGTATTTCACCCAGGCTTCGAAGATCCGCACGCTGATTGCGCGCGATTTCGAACAGGCTTTCGCGAAGTGCGACGTCATCCTGACCCCGACCGCGCCGTCGGCGGCGTTCGCGCTGGGTGAGAAAAGCGATCCGTTGGCGATGTATATGAACGACGTCTTCACCGTGCCGTCGTCTCTGGCTGGGTTGCCCGCGATGAGCGTACCCGGCGGGGTCGACAAACAGGGGTTGCCGCTGG
>JAPKCG010000236.1 GCA_028823055.1 Sphingomonas bacterium | reverse complement strand
CTGCTCGATGCGCGCGCGGACAATTGGGGCGTTGCGATTGGCGAGGCGGGGGGCGAGGTAGCGCTGGCCGCCGCCGACGTGTCGACGGGACGTTTTATCGTGATCGACTGTAGCGCCGATGCGCTGGGCGCGGAACTCGCGCGGCTGGGCGCGGCCGAAATAGTCGCGTCGGAGGCTGGCGGACACGCCGACGCCGCGACCGCCCTGCGCCCCAGGGCAGCGTTCGACAGCGGCGCGGGCGAGGCGCGGCTGAAACGCCTGTTCGGCGTCGCGACGCTCGACGGGTTCGGTCAGTTCAGCCGCGCGGGACTTTCGGCGGCGGGCGGGCTGATCGCGTATCTCGACCATACTGCAAAGGGGGCATTGCCCTTTCTGCGGCCACCGCAGTTGCTGCGCGCGGCGGAGGCGATGGCGATCGATGCCGCCACTCGCGAAAGCCTCGAACTGACGCAGACCGCGAACGGACAGCGCAAGGGCAGCCTGCTCGATTGCGTCGACCGGACCGTGACCGGCGGGGGCGCCCGACAGCTGGCGGCCGACATCGGCGCGCCGTTGATGGATCGCGGGCAGATCGAGGCGCGGCTCGACCTCGTCCGCTATTTTCACGATGATGAAACCGCGTGCGAAAAGCTGCGCGCGACGCTGAAAGCGATGCCCGACATCGCACGCGCAATCGGTCGGATCGCGGCTGGCCGTGGGTCGCCGCGCGATCTGGGGCAATTGCGCGACGGACTCGACGGTGCATGGGTGCTGCGTGAGCGGCTGGCGGCGGGCAGTGCGGATGTCCCGACGCTGCTGACCGGGCTTCTTCCCCACCTTGCCGGGCATGGTGCACTGATCGATCTGCTCAAGCGGGCGCTCGTCCCCTCGCCCCCGGTCGAGGCGTCGGACGGTGGCTATATCGCCGCCGGCTATGATGCAGCGCTCGACGATCTGCGCGACACCGGCGCGGGCGGACGGCGCGCGATCGCCGCGCTTGAAGCGGAGTTGAGGGCATCGACGGGGATCGCCGCGCTCAAGATCCGCCACAACAACGTCCTGGGCTATCATGTCGAGGTGCCGGCCCGTGCCGCCGATGCGCTGATGAAGCCCGATAGCGGGTTCACGCATCGCCAGACGCTGGCGGGCGTCGTGCGCTTCAATACCCCCGCGCTCCACGATGTCGCGACGAAGGTGGCGCAGGCGGGTGCGCACGCCCTCGCGGCGGAGGCGGCGCATCTCGAAGAGCTGACCGCGACCGCGCTTGCCAGCCGCGAACCGATCGCCGCGACCGCCGATGCGCTCGCCCGGCTCGACGTCGCCGCCGCGCTCGCGACGCGCGCGGTCGAGGGCGGCTGGGCACGGCCGCAGCTTGCCGATCACGCCTGTTTCGACATCACCGGCGGGCGGCATCCCGTCGTCGAGGCGGCGGTCGCAAAGGCAGGCGAACGGTTCGTCGCGAATGATTGCCGCCTGTCGGAGGATTCGCGCCTCTGGCTCGTCACGGGGCCAAACATGGGCGGCAAATCGACCTTTCTGCGCCAGAACGCGCTGATCGCGGTACTGGCGCAGGCGGGCAGCTACGTTCCCGCGACCGCCGCGACACTGGGCATTGTCGATCGCCTGTTCAGCCGCGTCGGCGCGTCCGACAATCTTGCGCGGGGCCGATCGACCTTCATGGTCGAAATGGTCGAAACCGCCGCGATCCTGGCGCAGGCGACACCCGATAGTTTCGTCATCCTCGACGAGGTCGGGCGCGGCACCTCGACCTATGACGGGCTCGCCATCGCCTGGGCGGTGGTGGAGGCGATTCACGAGGACAATCGCTGCCGGTGTCTGTTCGCGACGCATTATCACGAACTGACGCGACTTGCCGAACGCTGCGACGCGCTGACGCTTCACCATGTCCGCGCGCGCGAGTGGAAGGGGGAGCTGGTGCTGCTCCACGAACTCGCCGACGGGCCTGCCGACCGCAGCTATGGGATTGCCGTCGCGCGGCTGGCGGGCATGGCACCGGCGACGGTGGCGCGCGCGAAATCGGTGCTGGCGAAGCTGGAGGCGGGACGCGCCAGGACGGGTGGCCTAGCCGCGGGGCTCGACGATCTGCCGCTGTTCGCCGCCGCGCAGGAAGCGCAGGAGGAACAATGCGATGCGATCCGCAGCGCGGTCGAGGCGCTCGACATCGATGCGATGACCCCGCGCGACGCGCTCGACACGCTCTATCGGCTAAAGGCGCTCACCCGCGAATAGATCAGGCGATCAGGCGCACACCGAACGCCTGCGACGCATTGTTCAGCGCCCGCGAATGGTCGGTGACGGTGGCGGCAATGTCCGTCATCCGTTCCGCAAGGCCGGTCGCGACCGCAGCCTGGCCGGCCAGCGCCTTGAGGTCGGATTCGATCATCAGCGCGCCCGACCTGGCCTCTTCGACACCCGCGACGATATCGCCGGTCGCGCTGCGCTGGTCGCCGATCTGGCGGGCGATGTCGGTGGCACCCGATGCGATCCGCGCGACCTGATCGACGATGGCGTCGACCGCGGCGGCGACATCGGCGGTCCGGCGATCCATCTCCGCAATGTGTCCCGCGATGCGACTGGCCGCGCCGCCCGTCTCCCCCGCGAGTGATTTTACCTCCGCCGCAACGACGGCGAAGGCGCGGCCCGCCTCTCCCGATCGTGCCGCTTCGATCAACGCATTGAGCGCCAGCCGGTTGGTCATCCCCGCGATCCGTTCGATCTCCGCGGTGATCCCGCGCACCTGCGCAGCGCTCGCAGCCAGCGCGCGGGTCGAGCTGCGCGCGGCGGCCGAGCTGGTTGCCGCGGTCGTCGTCGCGGCGACCTGCGCATCCACCTCATGCCCCACGCCGTCGATCGCGGCGCGCATCTGGACGCTGGCGGACGCGGCGGATGACATGGATGCGCCGACGATCCGCGCGCGATCGCCCAGGAGGGCGACGTGGCGGGCGCTGCGCGTACCGACATCGCCTAGCCGCTCGGTCGATTCGCCCAGTTCGACGACGATTTCGCCCATCCGGCCGACCACGGTCGCCACCGTCGCTTCGAACCGGCGGGCATGATCGGCCATGGCGTCGCGTCGCGCCTCGCGCGCGGCGGCGCGATCGACCGACAGCCGACGTTCCTGCTCGACCGCGGCGGCATGACGCTCATCGACGAGGCGCCGTTCCTGATCGGCGCGCTCGCGTTCGAGGGCGCGCAATTCCTGTTGCATGAGCAGATGCTTGGTGAGCGACAACGCCTGACCGTGATTGATGATCACCATCGTCGCGATCGCGAGCACGATCAGTAAATCATACGCTAATGGAACCGACACCAGGTCTTGCAGCGTCAAGGCGACACGCACGCCGATGGTCGTCATGAAGATCAGTCCGGCCATCGGAAGCTGGGCAAAGGCGGTGCCCCCGATAAACAAAGCGCCCAGGGCGAACACCGCAACCCCCGCACGATCGCCCTCAAGCGGCAAATCGTTCAACGCCGTGAGCAGGATGAACCACGCGATGCCGAGCGCCCCCGCATAGCTGTTGATCGATCTTACCGGGTCCGCCGTGGCAAATCGCGGCACCGTAAAATGCGCGCCGGGTAAGGTAATCAACGAAAGCCCGACCACGACCACAAGTGGCAAAGCGGCGAGCAGCAATGCCGGCGCTGAAAATTTCACGGCATAGATCGCGCCAAGACCGATGGCGCCGATGAGATTGGGTATCGCGATCCGTTCGATGACCGATGCGGTGGTGGCGATCCGTTCGGCCCGACAGGCCGCAAAATCGTTACTCGCCTGGCGCGCCCAAAGACGCAGCCATGACGACAGATACGAAATTCTGGTGACGATAGCGCTCATTGCTTTCAGATATGAAGCTGGATCGGTAAAAATTGCGGTAACGTCGCGGCGGGTGCCGGTGCCTATCGAAACCCGCGTGCCGATGCGATACAGGGTCCGCATGTCCCGCCTGTTCGATCACCTGCCCCATCGCCGCACGATCGTCGATCGCCGCGCGATTATGGAGCGTATCGCCGGTCTCGGCTCGCACGATGCCGCCTTGCGCCAGGAGGTCACGCAGATATTGAAGGGCGCGCTGAACGATGGGCGGGCGGAGATCGAACGACGGTTGACGGTCCATCCCTCGCGCGGGCTCGAAGCGGCGAATGCCGGCGCGTATCTGATGGATCAGTTGATCGGCACGCTCTTCGATACCGTGATCGGACAGATCCACCCGCTGGCCAATCGCACCACCGGCGAACGCCTGACGCTGATCGCGGTCGGGGGCTATGGCCGCGGCGAAATGGCCCCGCATTCGGATGTCGACATCGCGTTCCTGACGCCGGGTCGGCAGACCGCCTGGTCCGAACAGGTCATCGAATCGATGCTCTATGCGCTATGGGATCTGGGGCTGAAAGTCGGTCATTCGAGCCGCAGTCTCGATGAGATGGTGCGACAGGCGAAATCCGACATCACGATCCGCACCGCCTTGCTCGAAGCGCGCTATGTCATCGGCGACAAGGATTTGTACGACGAGGCCGCTGCCCGCTTCGCGGTCGAAGTGCAAAAAGGCACGGAGCGGCAATTCGTCGCCGACAAGCTGGCCGAACGCGACGCGCGTCACGTGAAGATGGGCGACAGCCGCTACGTCGTCGAACCCAATGTGAAGGAGGGCAAGGGCGGGATGCGCGACATTCACGCGCTCTTCTGGATCGGCAAATATATCTACAATGTTCAGCGCGCCGCCGAACTCGTCGCCGTGGGACTGTTCACCGAAGAGGAATATCGCCAGTTCCACCGCGCCGACAATTGGCTGATCGCGGTGCGTTGCCACCTGCATACGATCACCGGCCGCGCCGAGGACCGGCTGACCTTCGACGTCCAGCGCGAACTGGCGGAACGGATGCGGTTTTCGGAACGCCCCGGCAAATCTGCGGTCGAACGCTTCATGCATTATTATTTCCTGCAGGCGAAGACCGTCGGCGACCTCACCGGCGTCTTCCTCGCGCATCTCGACGAACGGTTCGCCGCGCGGGGCCGCCGGTTCGGCCTGCCGACCATCCGGCGCCGGCCGGGCCGGCTTCACGGGTTCGTCCTCGATCGCGGGCGGCTCGCCCTGCCGAGCGATGATTTCTTCCAGCAGGACCCGGTCCGGCTGATCGAGATATTCCACCTCGCCGACGTGCATGGCCTCGAAATCCATCCGCTCGCGATGCGCGCCGCGGCGCGCGATGCGAAGCTGATCGACGATTACCGCAAGGACGAAAACGCCAACGCGCTGTTCCTCGACGTCCT
>JAPKCG010000235.1 GCA_028823055.1 Sphingomonas bacterium | reverse complement strand
CGCACGAAATGCCGACGCACAGATCGCCAATGCCGCGGATCGTGAAGCTGGACGAGGTGAAGTTGGTCTTGGTGAAGGTGACGTTGGGCAGCGTCTGCTGCAACGCGGTCGGGTTGACGATCTGCTGCTTCTCCAGATTTTCCGCGGTGAAGGCGCTGACCGCGATCGGGACATCCTGCAACCGCTGCGACTGGCGCTGGGCGGTGATGATGATGTCGCCGACCGCCCCGGAATTGACCGAGTTGTTCGTCGTGGTCGCGCCGACCGGATCGGTCGTCTGCGGCGGGGTATCCGTTGCGAGCACCTGGGCAGAGGCGGGCAGCGCAGGCAACGCGACGAGCGCAGTGGCGACGAGCAACTCGAATTTCTTCATGGGTCCATCCTCTCCTGTCACGCCCGATTTTTACCAGGTCGCGATCTTCGATAACTCGGTATGGATGCTAGCGAGCAATTTTCGGTCGCGTCAACGCGTTTTACAGGATTGGTCATGGCGACTGTGTCGCTGTGACACGAACGCTACAGTTGCAATTCGGAACCTACCGACGCTTATGGTGCCGTGCCCTACCGGTAAACGTTTCGACAACGAGGAGATTTGGTTTGAGCGACGCGACCCCCGACGATGGCGACCTGATCGCGGAGCCGATCGCGCCCGCGATTCCGGCAGCGGTCACCGACGCGATTCGCACGCTGATCCGCTGGGCGGGAGACGATCCCGCGCGCGAGGGGCTGATCGACACACCCCGCCGCGTGGCCAAGGCGTGGAAGGAATATTGCGCGGGGTATGACGATCATCCCGAGAAGCATCTCGATCGCGTATTCGAAGAAGTCGGCGGCTATGACGAGATCGTGCTGCTGAAGGATATTCCGTTTCAGTCGCACTGCGAACATCATATGGCCCCGATCATCGGCAAGGCGCATATCGCCTATCTGCCCAAGAATCATGTCGTCGGCATTTCGAAACTCGCGCGCGTGCTGCACGCCTTTGCGCGGCGGCTGCAGGTACAGGAGCGGCTGACCGCGGAGGTTGCCGACTGTATCTGGGCCAATCTGAGGCCCCAGGGCGTCGCCGTGGTGATCGAGGCGAGCCATGCCTGTATGACCGCGCGCGGCGTCCGCACTCCCGGCGTCTCGATGGTGACGAGCCGAATGATGGGGGTATTCCGCGACGATGACCGCAGCCGCAAGGAAGTGCTGGCGCTGATGGAGCTTGGATGACGCGGACGCGCACCGTTCTGGTGACTGGTGGAGCGAAACGACTGGGCGCGCGGATCACCCGATCGCTTGCCGCTGCCGGCCACCGCGTCGTGATCCATTACGGTACTTCGGCAAATGCGGCGGAAGCATTGGCGGCTGAGATGGTCAACGCGGCCACGGTTCAGGGCGACCTTTCCGATCTTCACGCGGTCGATGCGTTGTTCGATCGCGCCCGCCATGCTGCCGGGGCGGCGATCGACGGCCTCGTCAACAGCGCATCGGCGTTCGACTATGACGCGCCGCCGGACCTCGATCCCGATTTGCTCTTGCGGCTTTATGCGATCGGTCATGCCGCCCCCTCCTTGCTCGCCAGCGCGCTCGCGCGGCAGGATGACATCGCCGATGGCGCGGTCGTCAATATTCTTGATCAAAAGGTCGCGAATCTGAACCCCGATTTCTACGCTTACACGGGCGGCAAGCTCGCATTGGCCGGGGCAACGACAATGTTGGCCCAGGCCCTCGGGCCGCGCATCCGCGTCAATGCCGTCGCGCCCGGCCTGTCGTTAGCAAGCAGTGACCAGACCGAGGCGGAGTTTCGCAGCGTGGCCTCGAACAACGCGCTCGGCCGCCCGGTCGACCCTGACGATATTGCCACCGCAGCGACATTCCTGATGACAGCGCGCGGGGTGCAGGGGCAGACGATATTCGTCGATTGCGGTCAGCGTTTCTGTCTGCGTGATCGTGACGTGATGTTCGAGCGTGACCGTGGCTGACTATATTATCCTGCTCGACGCGCTGGATGTGTCCCTCCGGCTCGGCATTCACCCGCACGAAGTCGAACCGCAACGCGTGCTGATCGATGTCACGATGACCGTCCGTTACCCGGCGGCAATCGATGCGGACCGGATCGAGGCGGTGCTCGATTACGACTATGTCCGATCGGGGATCGTCGCGCTCGCCGATGTTCGTCGCTTCGCGCTGCAGGAAACCTTGTGCGAAGCTATCGCCAATCTGTGCTTCACCGATCGCCGTGTGGTCGAGGTAAAGGTACGCACCATGAAGGCGGACGTGTATCCCGACGCGCGGATCGGGTGCGAGATCGTCCGCCGTCGCTGAGCGTTACGGCTTGGGTCGATAGCGGTCGAACCAAGCGAGGATGGCGCGGTTTTCACCGATCAGCTGCGACGGCCGATCGGCCAGGCCGCCATGACTGGCGCTGGGTACGCGGATGAGCGCGGTGGGGACCGAGCGGATCTGCAGAGCCGCGTAATATTGCTCCGCCTCGCTAGGCGGGGTGCGGTGATCCTCCTCGCCGACCATGACCGCAGTCGGCGTCGTGACGTTACCGACGAGGCTGAGCGGCGACCGCCGCCAATATTGTTCGGGGTCCTCCCAAGGCATCTTGCCGAACCAGTATTTCGCCATCGAGGTATAGCCATCGGTCGTCAGAACCTCGCTCGTCCAGTTGATCACCGGTTTTTGCGTCACGGCGGCCTTGAACCGATCGGTCTTGCCGACAATCCACGCGGTCAACAGCCCGCCGCCCGATCCACCCGTGACGAACAGTGCATTGGCATCGACGCTGCCGGTGGCGATCGCGGCATCGACAACGCTCATCAAGTCGTCGTAATCCTCGCTGGGATAATTGTGGTGGATGCGGTTCGCAAATTCCTCCCCATAGGATGTCGATCCGCGTGGATTGGCATAAACGACGACATAGCCTGCCGCTGCGTAAAGCTGGTCATAGGTCGACCAGACGGGGCCGTAGCTTGCAAACGGTCCGCCGTGGATTTCGAGGATCAAGGGATATTTGCGCGCAGGGTCGAAGCCGGGCGGCATCACGATCCATGCATCGATCGGTAGCCCACCCGCCGTTGAGGTGACGCGGAGCGGCTTGACCGAAGCCAGCGTCTTTCCTGCGAACAGGCCCGCGTTGAGATCGGTCAGCGTTCGGACCGAACCGCCGCGCGTAGCGACCGCGACGTCCGCAGGGTGCGTCGCATCGCCAGCGCTCATCGCGATCGTGCCGTCGCGCGCGACGCTGAAGCCGCCGCCCGAATAGGGCCGGTCGAGCTCACCACCCGCAAGGCCCTCGACAATCGGCGTGACCTTGCCATCGAGGCTGACGCGCGCAACCTTGGTGACGCCGTGGTCGACGTAATCGACATAGATCGATCGTCCGTCGCCGCTCCATTGCGGATTGCCCAGATCGCGATCGAATCCGGCGGTCAGCACGCGCGTGCCGCTGCCATCCGGGTTCATCACCGACAGTTGGTGGTTCTGGTAACCGAGCAGTTTGTCGTCGAATCCCACATAGGCGATCAGCCGCCCGTCGGGGCTGGCGGTCGGTTGTTCGTCGGGACCATGCCGCGCGGTCAGCGTCGTCAGTGCACCGTTTGCGACGTCGATCGCAAAGATGTCGGAATTCAGTGGATCTCGCTCGGCATCCTTGCCGTGGTTCGACGACATCAACAGATGCCGGCCGTCGGCCATCCATTCGATGCTGCCGCCGTCATCGTAATTGCCGAAAGTCAGCTGGCGGGCCGCGCCACCGTCGGCGGACACGGTGAAGACATGGTTATAGCCTGGCCGCAGATAGCCGCCGCCATCGGCACGATAATGAACCTCTCCGATGATCTTGATTGGCTCCGCCCATTTCGCGCCATCGGGTTTGGCGATCGGCGTCCCCAGTGAGGTGCCGTTGCCGGGCACGAACATCGTGAAGGCCAGCTGCTTGCCGTCGGGCGACCAGGCGATGTCCGATGGTCCCTCGGGCAGCGCGGTCACGGCGGCACCGGTGCCTGAAGAAAGCCAGCGGACGAAAATCTGGGCGCGGTTGCCATCACCTGTGGCGGCGAAGGCGAGACGGGTGCCATCGGGCGACCAGCGCGGACGGGCGCTGCCCGGCACGCCAAGCGGAACCTGGCTGCCGCTCGCGACGTCGACGAGCCAGATTTCGCGCCGATCCCCGTCGATCATGATGTCGCCGCTCAGCCGGGTATAGGCGATCCGCTTGCCGTCGGGGCTGATCTGGACATCGCTCGCCTGCGCCAGCGAAAACACGTCACGCGCGCCGAAAATGCGTGAGGGGGCAAGCGTTTCGGGGGTCGCGTTATCGGGGGGTAAGGTTTGTCCCTGCGCGGCGGTGGCGAGGAGGAACGACAGGGTGAGCAGGCGAGCGATCATGGGGCCTCTGCAACAAGGTTGGCGCACCCCAGAGGAGTGCCTTCGAACAAATTATTCGAAATTCTAGCCCAATGGAATGACATTCTCAAAGGCACCTCGCTCGGCGATCCGGCAAACGGAAACGAGCCCGAACAATCTAATAAACAACGAAAGGCGCGCAAATCCCCCCGATCCAAGCGAGCCTCCCGAATAGGAGGCTAACATGGAAAAGCCGCCTTCTCTTCTGTTCGTATCGCTCCGGCTGACGTTTGACGAGAAGGCTCGGCTTCAACAAGATGCCGCTGGAATGCCAGTGTCGGAATATATGCGCTGGCGGTTGTTCGATCCGAACAATCCGCCGCCACGTCGGCGGGGCAAGAATCCGGTCAAGGACCACAAGGCTTTGGCCCAAGCCCTTGGGCTGCTCGGGCAATCGCGCCTGTCTTCGAATCTGAACCAGCTTGCCCGTTCAGCTAACACGGGCAGTTTGCCCGTGACGGCGGACACGGAAGCGGCATTGCTGACGGCTTTGGACGAAATCCACGAAATCCGTCGCTTGCTGATCGAAGCCCTGAACCTTGGGGCTGAGCCATGATCCTAAAGGCATCGCAGCGCAGCGGCGCGAAACAGCTCGGGCTGCACCTTCTGAAAACCGAAGAGAACGAACACGTCGAAATTCATGAGGTCAGCGGCTTTGTGGCCGATGATCTCATGGGCGCGATGAAGGAAGCGCACGCGTCGTCCCTTGGCACGAAGTGCAAGCAATTCCTGTTTGCAGTCTCCCTCAATCCTCCATCCACGGAATCCGTTCGTGTCGAAGTGTTTGAGAAAGCCTGTGATGTGATCGAAGAAAGGCTCGGCCTAAAAGGCCAGCTGAACCGCGCCGGGTCTGCCGGAGGCGTTGGGTTGTGACTCACGCTGCCATATC
>JAPKCG010000234.1 GCA_028823055.1 Sphingomonas bacterium | reverse complement strand
TGGATCTTCATTTCGTCCACGGCATCAAAGTCACGACAACCCGTGACGGTCAGGCGGCTGCGGCGCTCGCCGATCTCCTGATTCGCGGCTTCTCGCAGACCCGGATGCGTCGGCTCGCCGCGTTGTGCGGTTCGGAAACCGGCCCGTTTGGCGGCTTGCCGCAGGGCTGGCTGCGGGTCCTGCCGACCGACGCGCCGCTGGCTTCGCCGGCATCTTGGCACCGCTTGCTGGACCGGCTGACCGCCGACGACTGGCCCGACGCGACGGATCATACGCCGACCTTGCGTGGCATCATTGATTTGTTGGCGAAGGGACATCCGACAGCCGACGAGATCGGCGCAGCCTTTCTGTCCGGACGCGCCCTGGCGATCTGGCGCAAGGCACTGCTGGCTGGACCATCCGGGTCGCTCGATGCGACCCTGGACAGCCTGAAACAGGATGATGGGCTTGAGGCCTGCGTTTCCGTGGCCTGGATGCCCGCAAGCGCCTTGGCGGCTTCGCCGCGCCGTTTCGTTCGGCTTATCGGCATGAATTCATCGCGCTGGCCGCGCGGCATTTCCGAAGATCGTCTGATTTCCGATCACATCATTCCTACCGCTGAGCTGGACCCGCTGCCGGTTGGCGCGGCGGATCGGCGAGATTTTGAGACCATCCTCGCCACCACGAGCGGTCAAATCGTCATGTCGCGCGCTCGTCGCGACAGCGAAGGCCGCTTGCTGGGACGCAGCGCGCTGCTCGGTCCGGTATCTGACGAGATCTACATCCGGCGCAATGCGGTTCCGGTTCACGCATTCAGCGAGACCGATCGGTTGATGGCGCGACCCGATGAGTTTGCACGGGACAGCCAGGCCATCAGCGCCACCACGGCCTGGCGGAACTGGCATCGCAAGGAGATCACACCGCACGATGGACTGGTTCGCGCCGACCATCCTCTCCTGCAGGCCATCCTAGGCCGGACTCAATCGGCCAGTTCGCTTCGTCTGCTGCTCCGCAGCCCGCTCGGCTTTGTATGGCGCTACGGGATGCGCCTGCGCACCCCAGAGAGCGGCGCGGACCCGCTTGTCCTTGATGCATTGTCCATGGGCGACCTGGTTCACATGACACTCGATCTGGCGCTTGCGACGCTTGAAAAGGCCGGCGGCCTTGCCGCGGCTGACGAAGCGCAGATCGCTGACGCCGTGCAGGATGCTGCTGCCAGGATCGCGGTCGTGTGGGAAAGCGAACGAGCGGTCCCACCGGCGCTCATCTGGCGACGGACGCTCGACGACGCCCGGATTCTTACCACGCGCGCCCTGACGTACGGCGACGAGCATCTGCCCGACGCCCGCTCTTTTGGCGAAGTCGCCTTCGGCGGCGCGACGCCCAAGGCGGATACCGTCAGCCCGTGGGATTCGCAGACACCCGTCGAAATCCCCGCAACCGGCTTTCGCATCGCCGGGTATATTGATCGCCTGGACATTGCCGGCGACGGCAAGCGCGCGCTCGTTCGTGATTATAAGACCGGACGGCCGCCCAAGGACGACATCAGTCTCGATGGTGGCCGCGAGTTGCAACGCTGCCTCTATGCCTTCGCCGTCAAGGCCCTTCTTGGCGACGACGTGTCGATCAGTGCATCGCTGCTCTTTCCGCGCGATCAGGTCGACTTCCAACTCGGCGACCCGGAAGCGACGCTCACCGAGATCACCGGCTATTTGCAGGCCGCTCGGGCGAACCTTCAATCCGGCCAGGCGCTCATCGGTCCCGACACCGGCGGCGCCTACGACGATCTAGCGTTCGCCCTGCCGGCCAATGCGGGCGCCACCTACTGCAAACGAAAACTGCCCGCCGCGACCGAAGCTTTCGGCGATGCTGCGCTGGTCTGGGAGGCACAGTGATGACCGCTGCTACCAACACACTGCGCGATGACGCCGCACGCCGCACCGCCATCGGCGTCCATGATCGCTCGATCCTGGTTGAAGCCGGCGCAGGCTCCGGCAAGACAGCCGTGATGGCCGGCCGCATCGCCGCCATGCTCGCCGAGGGCATCGCGCCCAAGTCGATCGCAGCCGTCACCTTTACGGAATTGGCAGCCAGCGAGCTGCTGATCCGCGTTCGCGACTTCGTCGCCGACCTCGCGGCCGGCACAGTTCCGACCGAATTGCGCATCGCATTTCCCGACGGCTTGTCAGCCAACCACAGCGCGAACCTTGCGGCCGCCGCATCGGTCATCGACGAGATCACCTGCTCGACGATCCATGGCTTCTGCCAGCGGCTGATCAAACCCTACCCGGTCGAGGCGGACATCGATCCCGGCGCGAGCGTGATGGACCGCAATCAAGCCGATCTTGCCTTCATCGAAATCGTCGAGACGTGGCTGCGCGAACAGCTCTCGGGCGGTGAAGGCGGCATCATCGCGGAAATGGTGCTGCACAATCCCGGCGAAACCGTGGGCTTGATCCACAAGATCGTCGCCAACCTGCGCAAACGCAGGACCGTCTCCGCGCCGCCGGTCAGCGGCCTGGCCCCGCACCTGGCCGCTTTTCATCACGCCGTCGATGGTTTGATGGAGTTCATCCGCACCGCACCAGCGGTGGAGGAAGAAACCGCCATGCTCGCCGAGCGCTTCGCCGGAATGGCCGCAAGGCTCGACAGCGGGCCGGTCATCGAAACGCCAGTCGGCTTGGTGCGCTTGCTGGTAACACAGCCGCATCCCGACCTCTGCACCAAAACCGGCTCGTTCCTTGCCTACAAGAAGAAAGGCAAATGGGTCGAAGCCGCCAAGCGCGAAGGCTTGGCCAAGACCGAAGGCGAACGGCTGAACATCGCGGCGGATGCGCATTACGCCGCGTGCTGCCAAGCCTGGCAGGATCTGGTCCAGAACGTCGCCAGTCGCGTCCTGTGCGACCTCATCGCTCAGGTGCAGCCTGTGCTGGCCCGCTTCCGGGACTACAAGCGTTCGGCCGCTCAGCTCGACTTCGACGATCTGATCTTCGCGGCGCGCGATCTTTTGCGCGATCACGACGATGTCCGACGGTCCCTCGCCACCCGCTTCGCTCACGTCCTTGTCGATGAGTTTCAGGATACAGACCCGCTTCAGACGGAAATCTTCTGGCGCCTCTGCGGCGAGCCGCCGGCCGGGGTCGCGAGCGCAGACTGGAGCGCCTTCACCATCCGTCCCGGCGCGCTCTTCCTCGTCGGTGATCCCAAGCAGGCGATCTATCGCTTCCGCGGCGCCGATGTCAGCGCCTATGTCCGGGCGCGCGATGCCTATCTCGCGCAGGACCCTGAGAGCGTCCTGGCGATCTCCACCAATTTCCGTTCCTGCGCGCCGATCCTGACCTATGTGAACGACCGCTTCGAGGCGCTGCTTTCGAGCGAGGGCCAACCCGGCTTCACGGCGCTCGATCCCTTTCACGCCGATCGCGGCGAGGCCCTTTGCGTTGCGGCTCTCGACGTCGCCGTTGCCGATGAGAACGGCAAGGCCTCAGCCGAGCAACAGCGCGACGGTGAAGCCGACGCGATCGCCCAAATGTGCGCCCGGCTGATTGGCAGTGAGATGATCCTCGACCGTCGCTCCGGCGCCAGTCGACCTTGCCGGCCAGGCGACATCGCGTTGCTTGCGCCCACCGGCAGTGATCTTTGGCGATACGAGGAGGCGCTCGAACGTCACGGCATCCCGGTAGCCACGCAGGCAGGCAAAGGCCTGTTCCGCCGCCAGGAGATCCAGGATCTGATCGCGCTGACGCGTGTTCTCGCCGACCGCCGTGACACGCTCGCCCTCGGGGCATTGCTGCGCGGCCCGCTCGTCGGTCTGACCGAAGAAGAACTGCTCGACATCATCTGGGCGCTTCCTCGTGCCGAAGACGATCCCGAAGGGCTGCCCCGCCTCGACCTCGGCGTTGAGCTCGAGCATATCGCGCATCCGCTGGCCCGATCGACCATCGAGACGCTACAGGCGCTCTATCGTCAAACCAACAGCACCACACCACACGACCTCTTGTCGCAAGCGATCGACGCGCTGCGGGTCCGTCCCATCCTGCTGGAACGCCATCGCGGCCAAGCAGAGCGCGCGCTTGCCAACGTCGATCTCTATCTCAGCCTGACGACGTCCTTTGCTGTTCGCGGTCTGCGCGCTTTCGCCGAGACGATGACAGCGGCGTGGACCGATGAGGCCCGGGCGGTCGAGGGACGGCCCGATGCTCAGGAAGAGGCCGTGGCACTCTACACGATGCACGCGGCCAAGGGCCTTGAATGGCCGATCGTCGTCCCGATCAACACGATGACCGGCATTATGGCGCCCGAAAGCGCCGTGACCGACCGCGAGAGCGACACCTTCTATTGCCCGGTGTTTGGGGTGAAGCCTGTTGGCTATGACGCTGCGCGAGACGCCGAGAAGGCCGAACTCGACCGCGAGCGCATCCGGTTGTGGTATGTCGCAGCAACGCGCGCCCGCGAGCTTCTAGTGCTTCCGCGCCTCGATGCGGCGCAATCGAAATCGGCATGGATTTCGCTTCTGGATCTTTCGCTTGCCGAACTGCCGGCGCTCGATCTGTCGCATTTGCCGCCCGAGCTCGACCTTGCGGCAGGCGGCGAGGCCAACGACCAGACCAGGGATGATTTTGCCGCTGAAGCGGCATCGATCGTAGCGCGACAGCGTCGCCTGATCTGGCTTGCGCCAAGCCGCGACGAAAGCGCCGATGGACCGGTTTTGACCCCGGAAGCGGCAGAAATCTGGGCAGCGTCGGAGGCCGGTCAGCCCGATGACGAGGCGGTGCGCCCCAATGTTCAGGGCGGTCGCGAAAGGGGCCTGATCTTGCACAAGCTGCTGGAAGAGGTCCTGACCGGCGAGACGCCGGACGATGCCGGAGCCCTCAGCGAGCGCGCACGAGCGCTCATCGGGGAGATCGGCAGGCCCGTCATGGCAGACCCTTCTCAGGGCCTTTCTCCAGACGAGCTTGCCGGTTGCGTGGTCCGCACATTGGCGCTCCCCGAGATCGCGGAGTTGCGTCCTACGTTGGTGCCCGAGCTGGCGGTCTATGCAGCGGTGGACGTTGACGGCGTCGAACAGGCGACTGTGGGAATCGCTGACGCCACCAGCTTCGACATCGCGGGTAGGCCAACCGTTGTGATCGACTGGAAAAGCGATGTGCAGCCGACAGCCGAAACCCTCAATCACTATCGCGCGCAGGTGCGAGCCTATCTCGACATGACGGGGACTGACCGCGGCCTGATTGTCCTCGTCACGACAGGGCAGGTTATCGCCGTCACGCCCACAACCGCACCCTTGGCCGCCTGAAGAGAAGGGAACGGACGCCATGCTGACGCGAGCGACC
>JAPKCG010000233.1 GCA_028823055.1 Sphingomonas bacterium | reverse complement strand
GGCTATCTCGTCACCGATGCGGACGGGATGCTCAACGTCGCCTGCACGGCGTGGCATCGTGATTTCGCAGACCGCGCGGTGGCGCTGGGCATCACGATCATCTGGTCGTTGAGTTACGAGCTGTTCGACGCGCATTGCGATGGCGACTGGAAGCAGCGCGCCGAGGATGGCAGCCCCGCGCTGACGGGCTGGGAACCGCCATCGACATTGCTGTCGCCGACGCATGACGGGGCGATGGCGTATCTGCGCAGCGTAGCGCAAGCGTTCATGCAGATCGCGGTCGCGGCGGGGATGGCACCTGAATTTCAGGTCGGTGAGCCGTGGTGGTGGGTCCAGCCCGATGGGCGACCATGCCTGTACGATGCGAGCGCGGTGGCGGCGTTCGCGCCGGTGTCGATACCGGAAATCGCGGGGGCGAAGACACCGGATCAGATCGCGACGCTCGATCGGGCGGGGGAGTTGCTGGCGGCGTCGACGGCGGCGCTGGTGGGGGCGGCAAAGACAGCTGCGGCAAATTTGGGCGCGCCGGGATGCGTGACGTATTTGCTGACCTATTTACCCACGGTGCTCGACACGCGGGCACCCGAATGGCGGCGGGCGGCAATGCCGCCGGGCTGGGCAAGTCCGGCGTTCGATATGTTGCAGCTGGAGGATTATGACTGGGTCGTCGCGGGGGATACCGCCTCGACGCGGGCAGGCGTGGCGGCGGCGACCGCACGGCTGGGTTATCCGCCCGAGCGACAGCATTATCTGTCGGGGTTCGTGCTGGGCCCCGACCAGCGCGCGCAATGGGATTTCATCGAGGCGGCGGCGGTCGCCGCGAAGGGGCGCGGCGCGGCGGAGGCGGTGCTGTGGGCGCTGCCGCAGGTGATGCGCGACGGCTTCGTCCATTTCGACGCCGAATCGGATGTGGGGGGAGAAATTGCGATGGAGGCGTTCGACGATGTGCTGTTCCCGCTGGCGCTGGGGCGCGAGGCGGCGGTCGCACCGGAATTTTCGACGACGATCCTGACGAGCGCGAGCGGGTTCGAACAGCGCAACGCCGCCTGGGGCGCGGCGCGGACACGTTACGATGTCGGGCCGGGGGTGCGGAGCGAGGCGGATATCGCGGCGCTGCTGGGCTTTTACCGGGCGCGGGGCGGGCCGGCGCGCGGGTTCCGGCTGCGCGACCCGTTCGACAGCGAGGGGGTGGGGGAACTGATCGGCGTCGGCGATGGCCAGGCGCGGCGGTTCGAACTGGTCCGCCATTACGACGGCGCGGTGCGGCGGATCACGCGCCCCGTGGCGGGCAGCGTCAGCGTCGCGATCGATGGCGTCGCGACACAGGTGTTCGCGGTCGAGCCGGGGGGCGTGGTGATGCTCGATAACGCGCCCGCAACCGGCGCGGCGGTGACCGCCAGCTTCGCCTTCGACGTGCCCGTGCGTTTTGCCGAGGATCGGTTGAGCGTGACGCGATCGACCTTTCTGGCGGGGGAAGCGGCGTCGGTGCCGCTGATCGAGGTGTGCGAGTGATCGCGGGCGACGAGGTCCGCACGATCGCGCTGTGCTGGCGCGTCGAGCGGCGCGACGGGGTGACGATCGGGCTGACCGCGCATGACGCGGATGTGACGATCGACGGGCTGATTCATCGCGCCGCGCCGGGGATGACGCCGTCGGCGGTCGAGCGGTCTGACGGGCTGGAGGCGGACACGATGGATGTCGGCGGCGCGCTGACGAGTGCGGCGATTGCCGAAGAAGATCTGATCGCCGGGCGCTGGGACGGGGCGCGGATCGTGCTGAGCGCGGTCGACTGGACGACGGGTGTGATCGTCGCGGCGCTGGGCGAGGGGCGGATCGGTGCGGTCGAGCTGCGCGACGATGGCTTCACCGCCGAGCTGGCGGGGGCGAGCGCGGTGTTGCAGCGGCCCGTCGTCGAGGAGACGTCGGCGGGGTGCCGCGCCGAGCTGGGCGATGCGCGGTGCCGGGTGACCATGCTCGGACGGCGGCGGTTCGCGCGGGTCGTGGCATGCGAGGACCGGGTGCTGACGCTCGATCGCGTCGAGCCCTATGCCAATGGCTATGCGGGCGGCGTCGTGCGCTGGTTCGGGGGGCGTAATGGCGGGCTGTCGAGCGCGGCGTCGGCGTCGGCTGGCGCGATGGTGACGCTGCGGAGCGCACCGGTCTTTGCGGTCGAACCGGGAACGCTGATCGATGTGCGTGAGGGATGCGACAAGCGGCTTGCGACCTGTGCGACCCGGTTCGGCAACGCCGTGAATTTTCGTGGTGAGCCGTTCCTGCCGGGAATCGACCTGCTGACGCGGTATCCGGGTGGATGAGGCCGGATGTATCGGGTCGCGCGGGCGGGTCGCGCGGGCGGCGGCGGCGTTGGTCGGGGCGCGGTTCCGGTTGCACGGGCGCGAGGCGGCGGGCGGGCTCGACTGCGTCGGGGTCGTCGCGGTCGCGCTGAGGGCGGCGGGGTTCGTGGGCGTGGTGCCGAGCGGATACGCCTTACGCGGGGGACGGCCAGAGCGTGTCGTCGCGATGCTCGATGCGGTATTGGCGCGGGTGCGGGCGGCGGTGGCGGGCGATGTGCTGTTGTTCGCGGTCGGGCCGGGGCAGCTGCATTTGGCGGTGAAGACGGCGGACGGGATCATCCATGCCGACGCGATGTTGCGGCGGGTGGTCGCGCGACCGGGGGAAGCGCCTTGGCCGCTGATCGGTGCGTGGCGGTTCGACGGGACGATTCGAGGGGAATGACGATGGCGACGCTGGTGCTGACCGCGGTGGGGACGGCGGTGGGGGGACCGATCGGCGGCGCGATCGGCGCGCTGATCGGGCGATCGGTCGATGCGCGGGTGTTCCGCCCGGCGACGCGCGAGGGGCCGCGGCTGACCGAGCTGGCGGTGCAGACGTCGAGCTATGGGACCCAGATCCCCAAATTGTTCGGCGCCATGCGCGTCGCGGGGACGGTGATCTGGTCGACCGATCTGATCGAGACGCGCACGACATCGGGCGGGAGCAAGGGGCAACCGTCGAGCGCGGCGTACAGCTATTCGGCGAGCTTTGCGGTGCTGCTGTCGGCGCGGATGATCGGTCGGGTCGGGCGCATCTGGGCGGAGGGCAAGCTGCTGCGCGGCGCGGCGGGCGACTGGAAGGCGACGACCGCGTTTCGGGTGCATACCGGCGGCGAGGACCAGCCGGTCGACCCGCTGATCGCGTCGGCGCACCCCGACACGCCCGCGCATCGCGGCTGTGCCTATGCGGTGTTCGAAGGGTTGCAGCTTGCCGATTTCGGTAACCGGATCCCGTCGCTGACGTTCGAGGTGTTTGCCGACGAGGGGCCGGTGGCGGTGGGCGAGATCGCCGCGGCGCTGGCGGATGAGGTCGAGGGCGAGGTTGCGCAGACGCTCGATGGCTATGCCGCGATGGGGGCGAGCGTGGCGGGGGTGCTCGACAATCTGGCGATGCTCGCCGGGGCGTGGTGGCAGCCGGTGGGGGCGCGGCTGTCGCTATGCGATGGGGCGGGTGAGCGGACCGTGCTGGCGGACGAGGCGGTGACGAGCGGGGCGCGTTCGAACGGTGCGGGCGCGGCGCGGCGAACGCGGAGCATCGCGGCGGCCGAGACGGTGCCACGCGGCGTCTCGGTCGCGCATTACGATCCGGCGCGCGATTACCAGACGGGGGTGCAGCAGGCGGTGCGGCCGGGGCCGGGCTATCGGTCCGACCGGATCGAACTGCCCGCCCTGCTGACCGCGGAGGCGGCGCGGGCGCTGGCGGATCGCACGCTGGCGGAGATGGAGGCGATGCGCACCCGACGAACGGTGAGCGCGGGGATCGACGCGATCGGCCTGCTGCCGGGCAGCGTGATCGAAATCACCGGCGAACCGGGGGTGTGGCGGGCACGGACGGTGGCGATCGAAGGGCTGGTGACGCGCATCGACCTGGTTCCGGTCAGCGCCGCGCCAATCCCCATGCCGGCGCCGAGCGGCGCGGTGCTGAGCGCACCCGACAGGGCGATCGGCGCGACGCTGTTGATGGCAGCGGAATATCCACCGGTCGACGACAGCATCCTGACGACGCCGCGGATCAGCGTGATGGCGACGGGGAGCGAGACAGGCTGGCGCGGGGCGGCGTTGCTCTACAGTCTCGACGAGGGCGAGAGCTGGGTGAGTGCGGGCGGGATCGGCGTGCCATCGGTGCTGGGCGTGATCGAGGATGCGCCGGGGGATGGGCCGACGACGATCGAGGGTCGGTCGACGACGCTGACGGTCGTGCTGGCGCGGGCGGACATGGCGCTGGAGGATGCCGATGGGGCTGGGATCGCGCAAGGCCGCAATCTGGCGCTGGTCGGCGAGGAACTGGTCCAGTTCGCGTCGGCAGTGCCGCTGGGCGGCGCGCGCTGGCGGTTGAGCGGGTTGCGGCGCGGGGTGCGCGGGACCGGCTGGGCGACCACGGGCCATGTCGCGGGCGAAGCGTTTGCGATGATCGATCGTGGGGCAATCGTGACGATCGACGTGCCGATGGGCAGCATCGGGCGATCGGTGCGGTTGCTGGCGACAGGGATCGGCGATGTGGCGGGACCGGTCGCGGCGCAGGTGCGGGTGACGGGTGCTTCGGTCGTCCCGCCATCGCCGGTGCAGGTGGCGGCATCGGCGCTGCCCGGCGGCGGGTGGCGGCTCGGCTGGATGCGGCGAAGCCGGTCGGGTTGGGCCTGGGCGGATGGCGTCGATGCGCCGTTGGTCGAGGAAACCGAACGCTATTCGGTGACGCTGCGGCCTGTGGCGGGCAGCGAAACCGTCGTGATGGTCGATCGCCGCGAGCTGATCCTGCCCACGGCACCGCCCGGCGGCACCGGCGTCGAGATCCGTCAACTCGGGACACATGGCGCGTCGCGTCCGGCACGTTTCGCCATCGAGGAAGAATAGGGGAGGGAGAACAGGAATGGACGACACGACGGCGCGGCTCGATCTGCCACTGATCGCACCGGGGCAGGCAGGCAAGGAAATCACGCATAACGAAGCGCTTTCTCGGCTGGCGATACTCGTCCAGCCCATCGTCATAACGGTGGGGGTGACGACTCCGCCGCCAGACCCGCTCCCGGGGCAGGCGTGGATCGTCGGCGCGGCAGCCGAAGGGGTATGGGCGGGTCATGATCTTGCCATCGCCGGATGGACCGATGGTGGCTGGCGATTCGTTTTCCCTCAAGAGGGAATGACCGCCTGGGTGGTCGCCGATCAGCTGGCCGCGCGTTTTCTTGAAGGCGACTGGCGCATCGGCGAACTGCGCGGACGCCAATTGTTCATCGATGGTTCCGCCTCCATCGGCGCACCGCAGCCGGCGATTGCCGACCC
>JAPKCG010000232.1 GCA_028823055.1 Sphingomonas bacterium | reverse complement strand
ACAGGCTCCACCTTCTCAGGAGTTGGAGCCTCCGACAAACCCGGGGCGGTTCACTTGCAGTATGCGCCACCCGATAGCTGGCCTCTTGTCATTGTGCGATACGACCTTGATACGATTAATGCTCGCCGCAAAGCGCCGACGTTGACGGCAGCGGCTGAGTTCGTTGGCCGCGATTTGTAAGAGTTACGAAGGAAAAAGCTATATGACTCGGGCCACCGGTCGCTCGCTGGAGCTATATTACATCGATGGCCGTCCTGACGGGATGCTTACTGCGGAATTGTTCGGCTGGACGGGTCATGTACTTATGGCACCACGTACTCAAATCGCAGCGGCACTAGCGCGTCCGGAGGCGAACTATGCGGGCGTCTACCTTCTGATTGGCGAACTGGATGGTGAGCCCCGCGCCTATGTGGGAGAGGGCGACGACATCTCGGCTCGGATCAAGAGCCACGACGTTCGCAAGGAATGGTGGACTAGCGCCATCTTGATCACAGCGGCCGCAAACAAGCTCAACAAAGCTTACGTCCGCTATTTGGAGGCGAGGCTGATCGCGGAAGCTCGCTCGGTGGGGCGCGTGCCACTCGACAATGGAAACAACCCAACCGTGGCGTCGTTGAGCGAAGCGGATGTTGCGAAGATGGAAGCCTTTCTCGAAAATATCTTTATCGTCATGCCAGCAGTGCGCGTGGACATGTTCATTCATCGCTCGCGCCCTGGCCTTCAACATAAGACAGCGGCGGAGCAAGGTGCGGTAAATGACACCTCGTCAAACCCAACCGCCCAACGGTTCATTCTCGAGACGCGGAAGCACAATCTTCACGCGACAGCATCGCTCATCGACGGCGAGTTTATCGTGGAAGCCGGTTCGAAGGCTCGCAAAGAGTGGGTGGGATTAAACCACCACACCTACGCGTCTTTGCATCCGGAGTTGGTCCGCGCCGGGGTACTCGCCATAGACGGCGACCGTTGTGTTTTCACGCAAAACTACGCTTTCAGTAGTCCGAGCGCGGCCGCTGCGACAATTTTCGGTAGGTCAGCAAGTGGGCCACAAAGTTGGCGATTGGAGGGAAGCGGCATCACCTACAAGGACTGGGAGGTGTCACAGCTTGAAACCGCTGAAGGCTAACGTGCTGCCCTGCTCTTCCTGTTGAAAGCGCCCCAGCGAGGACCCAAACGCGTACCCAGCCCAGAGGCCGTTCAGCCCAGAGCTTCGCGTTTGCCTAGTGGAAGGTGTGGTGCCCCACGGGAGACAAAGATGGGCACTCAGATCGTTGGAGAATTTCGTTGCCGCGAGCATATTTTCTAATCGATTTAAGCAACGACGCTCTACGAACCGCTGGTGATGCCATGTTATAGGGCAGCGGTCGATCAGTTCGATCCTCGCTAGCTTGCGCACATCATCTCGGCTTTCCCGAGGCCCATTCGTTGTCGGACGCTTTGCGCATTTTGGTCCCGGCATCGCTTGCCAAGCGCACGTCGTCCAATGACGCTGATCGATTGCTCAAGTATTCGCAACGCTTCTACCTGACATGGTCACATCTCCATGATAATCGATAGGGGATGTTCGCTCAGTTCCTGACACCGGCTTACTTGCCGTTCGCGATTGCGTTCGTCGTGATGATCGGCATCGGGCTGATCGAAGCGATCGGATTGGGTCTCGGCCAGCTCGATCTTGATGCCGAGATCGGCGCGGATGCGCATGACGGGGTGCTCGACTGGCTTGGCCTTGGCGGTGAATTGCCGATCCTGATCTGGCTAACATCGTTGCTTGGCTGCTTCACGCTCGCGGGCATCGCGATCCAACAGGGTGCAGTCGCGCTGTTGGGAACACCGCTGCCGTGGGCACTGGCATCGGGCGGCGCCATCATCGTCGGCGGGCTGCTCAACACGCTGGCCGCCAACGGGCTTGCACGGATCATGCCGGGATTCGAGACGAGTGTGATCTCGACGGATGACCTGCTCCGCCGCCATGGCACTATCCTCGAGGGCACAGCGCGTCGCGGCGCGCCGGCCCGCGCGAAAATCGTCGACGAGCACGGCCAGGCGCATTTCATCATGGTCGAGCCGCATGACGATATGGACGCCATTGGCCAAGGTCAAAGCGTGCTGACGGTCCGCCGGGAAGGGACATTGTTCTTCGCACTGCCCGATGCGGCGACGCTGTTAAAATCCATCTGACAATCAACGACGAACCGGGAGTTTAATCGTGCCTGCATCGCTGCTCAACATTCTCATTTACGCCGGTATCGTGCTGCTCGCGCTCGTTATCATCGGCGTCATCCTGACCCGGCTATACCGCCGCGCGACCAAGGATGTGGCGCTGATCCGGACCGGCTTCGGCGGTGAAAAGGTCGTGCTCAACGGCGGCATCATGGTCATCCCGGTGCTGCACGAACTCATGCAGGTGCGTCTGACGACGGTGAAGCTGGAGGTCTCGCGACTCAACAAGGATGCGCTGATCACGCTCGACAAGTTGCGCGTCGACGTCGTCGGGCTGTTCCACATCAAGGTGAAGCCCGATGCCGAATCGATCGCCGCCGCCGCGCAGACGCTCGGTGATTCGGTAAACAGCCCGGACGCGGTAAAGTCGCTGCTCGACGGCAAGCTCGTGTCCGCGCTGCGATCGGTCGCCGCGACGATGACGATGGAGCATCTCCATGCCAACCGCGCCGACTTCATTCAAAAGGTGCAGGAGGCGCTGATGACCGATCTGGACATGAATGGCTTCCAGCTCGAATCGGTCAGCATCACGCATTTCGACCAGACCGCGTTCGAACATTTCAACGAAAACAACGCCTTCGATGCCGAGGGTTTGACAGTTCTCACGCGGACGATCGAAGAGCGCAAAAAGATTCGCAACGATATCGTCGCTACCAACCGTGTCGAGATCGAGCAGCGTAACCTCGACGCGAACAACCAGTCGCTCGAGATCGCGCAGGCCGCCGAACAAGCGCGCTTGACGCAGGAGCAGACCTTGTCCGCGCGCCGCGCCGAACAGGCCACCGCGATCGCTACTGCCGAGGCCGAGCAGACCCGCCTTGCCGAGATCGCGCGGATCACCGCGAGCCAGGCGCAGACGGTCGCACAGACCGAAGCCGACAAGGTCATTCAGACCGCGACCATCGCGCGCGACGGCGCGATCCAGACCGCAACCATCGAGCGCGACCGCACGATTGAGATCGCGCGGATCACGACCGCTGTGCAGACTGCGCAAAAATCCGAGGAGGAATCGACCGCCACAGCCGCCGCCAACGAAGCGCGCGCGCTCGCGGTGCGGGCCGAGGAAAGCGTCGCCACCGCCAAGGCGACCGAGATCGCCAACCGCAACAAGAACGTCGCCGTCATCGCCGCCACCCAGCGCGCGCAGGAAGAAGCGGTCCAGATCACCGTTGCTGCCACGGCGGAAAAGGAAGCCGCCGAAGCGCGCGCCAGTGCCCTGCGCACCGAGGCGACCGCCGAGGCAGACGCCGAGAAAGCCCGTGCGGAAGGGCGCGAGGCTGCCTTCAAGGTCGATGCGACGGGTCAGGCATCGCTGAACGAGGCGACCAATCTGTTGAGCGACGCGCAGACCGCGCTCCTGATCCGGAAGGCGATGCTCGACGCGCTTCCCGCGATCATCGCCGCGGCGAGCAAGCCCATGGAGAATATCGATCGGATCAGCATCCTCGATGCACGCGGACTTCATGGCGAGGCACCCGGCATCGACGCAACGGGCGGTGGCGGCCAGACGAACCTTGCCGACGCCGCCGTCGCCGCCGCGATGCGCTACCGAGTCGGCGGACCGCTGATCGACGGGCTGATGGCCGAACTCGGTATGAATGGCGGCTCGCTCGACGGCATGCTGTCGGGCGCGGGCGGGACTGGCGCAGCGGTCACATCGTCGCGCAAGCCGACCGCGCTCAACGCCAGCACCGAGCCGACAGACGATGTAGCCGCCTGAGCGACCTTGCAATGAGGCCGGATTGCCTACGCCTGCGCCTGGATCGCGACGGCGCGCAACTCGTGCCCGCCGCGTTGACCGAAGCGCAGTGTAAAGCGATCGAACACGCGCTGGCGGACCTGCCGGTCGACAGGCCCGGTGTGCGGATCGGATATGCGCCTACATTGCGTGCGATCCTCGGTACGGATGGGGCGATAGGGTCGATTGCGCTCGGCGTGATCGGTTTGCACGCCCGGCCGGTCAGGGCAGTGTTGTTCGACAAGACTGCGGCAAGGAACTGGGCCCTCGGCTGGCATCAGGATCGCACCATCGTCGTCGAGCATCGAGCGGACGTCGAAGGGTTCGGGCCATGGACGGTCAAGACGGGACTGGTGCAGGTTGAACCGCCGTTCGCGATCCTCGAGCGTATGGCGACCCTGCGGGTTCATCTCGACCCGGTCGATGACACCAACGCGCCGCTACGTATTGCACCGGGCTCGCATCGGACGGGTCGCATCGCCGAAGTCGATATCCCATCGATCGTTGCCCGTCTCGGCGAATGCGACTGCCGCGCCGCACGGGGGGACATCTGGATTTATGCTACCCCTGTCCTGCACGGCTCGCGCGCCGCCGATCCGCCAAAGCGGCGGCGCGTGTTGCAGCTGGACTATTCGGCGGACGAACTGCCCGCGCCGTTGCGCTGGCGGGGCATCTGACCCCACTGCATCCGATCGGCTGCACCGGTTCTGCACGGAATAGGATTGCGTCCTGCGCGGGCGACCAATCCGATCCGCATGTCCATCCATCATACCCGTCTCCGGCAATGGGAGACGGTAATGAACATGACGTTATATCGGCGAGATCGACTGGCGACAAAGGCGATGGCTGTCGTCACGCTGGTGGCGATCGCCGAAATCCTCGTTGACGGCACCAGCCTTGGCGCGGTGACGGGTGGCTTTGCGCTCGCGTGGCTTGCGATGCTGGTCGGGATCCGGCGCGCGCTGCCCCGCGTCACCTCAGCGAGATTCTCAGCGATAATCGCCGCCCTGTTCGGCCTGGCGTTGGTCGACGATCCCAGCCTGCTGGCATGGACGATGTTCTGGGTCGCGCTGTCGATGGCAGCGCTGTTGCCGCGCCGCCGGTTCGACGACGCGCTGGTCTGGGCGTGTAGGTTGGCGTGGCATGCGCTCTCAGGCGTGATATCGCCGCTACGTGACCTGGCCCGGATCGCGGCGATCCGCGACCGCAGACGCTCGGGGCCGGGCGATATATACGCCGTGATCTGGGCGTTGGTGCTGCCATTGGGTGGCGGCGCGATATTCCTGGCGCTCTTCGCGTCCGCCAATCCATTGATCGATAATGCCTTCGCGCAGGTCGTCCTGCCTGACAGCTGGACCGTGGTCTGGCGTGCCCTG
>JAPKCG010000231.1 GCA_028823055.1 Sphingomonas bacterium | reverse complement strand
CCCGCCCCCGGGCAACGACGCCGCGGCGCGATCGCGCGCCACCTCGACCGCCGCCTTCGCCGCACGCCCCGCACGATGCGGCGAATGCGGGTTGGCATGCTGCGTCTCCAACCACGGCAGCATCGCGGTCAGCGCTTCGGGGGCGAGCGGCGTCGTCGCCTGATAATCCAGATACGTCATGCCGCGAACGTCCGCGTCGCCCGCGCGACCCCGCGCCATGCGGCGATGAACGCCTCGACATCGGCCTCGCTCGTCGACCGACCGAAGCTCACCCGGATCACCTCACGCGACGCCGCCTCGGCCCAGCCCATCGCCGCCAGCACATTGCTCGGCTTCATGCTTCCCGACGAACACGCGCTCCCCGCCGAAACCGCGAACCCACTTGCGTCGAGCCGGATGAGCTGCGCCGCCGATGCGACACCGGGCAGATGATAGGACGCGATCGCCGGATGCCGTTCGCTATCGTCCGCGACGACCACGCCCCCCGACCGACGAACCGCATCGTCGAGCCGCGCGCGCAGCATCGCCCAGCGATCGACCGGCTCCGCCTCCGCCAGTGCGGCGGCATATCCCAATGTAGCGGGCAAATTCTCCGTTCCCGCCCGATAGCCGCGCTCCTGCCCGCCACTGGGACGCAGCGTCGCCAGATCGCGGACGAGCAGCGCGCCGATCCCCGGCGGCCCGCCACGCTTGTGCCCCGACAGCGCGATGAAGTCGGCATGATCGCTCAACCCGTCGTTCGCGGGCATCTGCGCCGCATCGACAAGCAGCAACCCGCCCGCCTGATGGACAATATCCGCGACCGTTTCGATCGGTTGCCGCACCCCCGTCTCGCTGTTCGCCCATTGCACCGCCACCAGCGTTCGCGGCTGATCCGCCAGCGCCGCACGCAGCGCATCGGGATCGATTATCCCATCGCTCCCGACCGGCAACCATGCCGATTCGCCGCCTGCGCGGATCGCGGCGTCATGCTCGACCGCGCTCAGCAATCGTCGCGTCACGACCGACCGGCCCAGCGCGATTCCGAGCGATTCGCTCGCGCCGCTGGTCAGCAAGGTTTCGTGTCGCCACCCATAGGCGGACGCGACACCGCCTCGCGCCCGTTCGAGCGCCGCCCGCGCCGCGCGCCCCTCCGCATGCGGCGACGACGGATTGGCCCATCGCGCCATCCCAGACATCACCGCATCGACCGCCGCCGCCGTCATCGCGGTCGTCGCGGCATGATCGAGATAGATGCGGTTGGGGACAGGATCGGACAGTGCGAGTTCCAATTGCGAAAAAACGGTTCCACTCTATATAGCGCGCATCCCCGCTCGCTCCACCGGCGCGCGCTGCAGAAATTCGCGAGACCCATGCCTGAAGTGATTTTTCCCGGCCCAGAAGGCCGACTCGAAGGGCGTTTCGCGCCCGCTCCCCGTCCCCGCGCGCCTGTCGCGATGATCCTGCATCCGCATCCCTCTTCGGGTGGCACTATGAACAACAAGATCGTGCAGGATGTCTACAAGACATTCCAGAAGCGCGGCTTTGCGACCTTGCGGTTCAATTTTCGCGGCGTCGGCAGAAGCCAGGGCGTGTTCGATAACGGCATCGGCGAACTCTCCGACGCGGCGTCGGCGCTCGACTGGGTGCAGAGCTTTCACCCCGAAGCGTCGACGACCTGGGTCGCCGGATTCGGATTCGGTGCATGGATTGGGATGCAGCTGTTGATGCGCCGCCCCGAGATTCGCGGCTTCATCTCGATCGCGCCGCCCGCCAACATGTTCGACTTCACCTTCCTCGCCCCCTGCCCCGCCAGCGGGATCATCATTCAGGGCGAGAATGACGAGGTCGTGACCCCCGGTGCGGTGCAAAAGCTCGTCGACAAGCTCCGCACGCAGCGGCACATCACGATCCATCACGACACGATTCCCAAGGCGAACCATTTTTTCGAACATGAAATGGGCCTGCTGATGGGTAGCGTCGATAACTATCTCGATATGCGGCTGGCCCCGGACTCGCCGATTCGCTGAAGCTCGCCCCGGAAGTTCGCCCCGGCTGCTGGTTACGCTGCTGTCCTACAAAGTCCCGTTCTGCCATGCAGACGGGGCTTTCTGACAAACGGAAACCACCGCCTCCACAGCTTGATGCGAAATGCGTTGTGAGCGCGACCTTTTGTGAATGTTTCACCAGATCCAAAACCGCGTCTTGGCGTGACCTTGTGTGAACTTAGCCCCGCGCTACAGCGTCCAGACGAGCACATTTCCCAATAATACCAACGACATGATCAGCAGCAACACGCCCTTTTTCGTGTCCCGCCGCTTCACGATCATCGTCGTTCCCCCGATCAGGCACGCAAAGAAACCGAGCATCGCTATGGTCGGCGCGGCCTGCGCGATCGAGGTAAGGATAGTGGGCATCGCCGCTTCCTAGCGCTGCCCACGCATCGCGGCCACCAGATACATTATATAGCTCCCGCCACCGGTCCCCCCACCGGTCCCGGCCCGGCCATCGCACGCGCGTAACCCTCGATATCGACGTTGCCCCCCGACAATATCACGAGCATCCCGGCCTCCGCCCGGACCTTGCCTGCCAGCAGCGCGGCCAGCGCCACGGCCCCGCCCGGCTCGACGACCAGTCGCAACGTCTGCGCTGCCCAGCGCTGCGCCGCCGCCGTATCCGCTTCGCTCACCGCCACCCCTGTCGCATCGCGCCGTGACAGCACGTCGAACGTCAGCGACGATACCCGCTTGGTCATCAGCGCGTCGCACGCGGTCGGCGGCGGATTGTCACCCAAAGGCTCGATCCAGCTCGCGTCGAGGCTACGTCGCATATCGTCCCAGCCTTCTGGCTCGACCACCGTGATCCGGGCATCGGCAAGCCCCAGCGCGATCCCCGACGCCAGCCCCCCGCCGCCGCACGGCACGGCGACATGGGTCGGGCTGCCGATGCCCGCCGCCAGCATCTGGGCCGCTGCCTCGATCCCCGCGCTGCCCTGCCCTTCGATGATCCACGGGTCGTCGAAACTTGGGACCAATGTCGCGCCGCGCGCCTCGGCCAGATTGGCGGCGATCGTTTCCCGGCTTTCGGTGGCGCGGTCGTATCGGACCACCTCCGCCCCCAGCGCCAGCGTACCCGCCAGCTTCGCGACGGGCGCGTCGGCGGGCATCACGATCGTCGCGGCGATCCCCAGCCGCTTGGCTGCCCAGGCGATGCCCTGTCCATGATTGCCGCTCGAAAATGCGACTACCCCGCGTGCCCGCGCCGCGGAGTCCAGCGCGGTCAGCCGATGCCACGCACCGCGAATCTTGAACGCCCCGACGGGCTGCAGCGATTCGGCCTTGAACGCGATCGGCACGCCCTCCACCTCTGCGATATACAGCGGCGTTGGCGGTAGAATCGCCGCGATCTTTGCTGCGGCATCGCGGACTCCGGCCCTGGTCGGCAGTCGTAATATGGTCACAAATCGTCTCCGGATCGGAACACCCGCTTTACATGGATTGTTACCGGTCTTATGTCGCGCTTCCCGCTGCCCCATGGGACTTCCAACCGCAAGGCAGCATCTCGTCCGCCTACTGGCACCTGGAGGTCCCTTGAATTGCACAAAGATCATCGCGCGCTGGGGTTAGCGACCATCAATTCGACCGTCGCTTCCAGCGCGATCGACATCGCTAAGACCCAACCCGTTCAGCCGGTTACGTTAATCCGCCCTCACGCCGCCGCGCGTGCTGCCCGTTACTTCGTCGAGAAGTTTCCGGGCCGTACGATGTATGCGGTAAAGGCGAACCCATCACTTGAACTCATCGGTATTTTGTGGGAAAGCGGCGTCACGCATTTCGACGTCGCCAGCCTTGCCGAGGTTCGTCTTGTCGCAAAGACCGCGCCGGAGGCGACGCTCTGCTTCATGCATCCCGTCAAGGCCGAGGAAGCCATTCGGGAAGCGTATCGCGATCACGGCGTGCGCACCTTCAGCCTGGATTCGGTCGAGGAACTCGACAAGATCATGCGCGCCACGTCCGACGACGATGGAGCGGACGCCACCGACCTGACGCTGTGCGTCCGGTTGCGCGTCTCGTCTGAACATTCGAAGCTCAGCCTCGCATCCAAATTCGGCGTCGCGCCGCACGAGGCGAAAGAACTGCTATTCCGTGCGCGTCAGGCTGCCGATGCGCTTGGCATCTGCTTCCATGTCGGCAGCCAGGCGATGACACCGCAGGCCTATGCCGATGCGATGGAGCGCGTTCGCGCCGCCATCGTCGAGGCGGCGGTCACGGTCGATGTCGTCGATGTCGGCGGGGGTTTTCCCAGCGTCTATCCCGGCATGGAGCCGCCCGCGCTCGATCTGTATTTCGATACGATCCACCGCGCGTTCGAATCGCTGCCGATCAGCTATTCAGCGGAGCTATGGGCTGAACCCGGTCGCGCGCTATGTGCTGAATACAGCTCGCTCATCGTCCGCGTCGAAAAGCGGCGGGGAAACGAGCTATATATCAACGACGGTGCCTATGGCGCGTTGTTCGATGCCGCGCACATCGGCTGGCGCTTCCCCGTCACGCTGCTCCGCGAACCGCAATCGACCGTCCGCGATCATCCGTTCAGTTTCTACGGCCCGACCTGCGACGATCTCGACCACATGGCCGGGCCGTTCGAATTGCCCGCCGATGTCCGGGCGGGCGATTACATCGAAATCGGCATGCTTGGCGCTTATGGCTCGGCGATGCGCACCGCGTTCAACGGCTTCGGCTCGGACGAAACGGTGATCGTCGAGGACGAACCGATGGCGACGCTGTACGCCGATGCGCCTGCGGAGGTCGCATCGAACGTCGTGAAGCTGTAACAGGCGTTAGCCACACCCACGAAGCACCCCGGCGCAAGCCGGGGTCCAACCGCGACCGTGCCGATACGAATCCCTGCTTTTGCCGGGGCGGTCCGCGTCGACCGGAGATTATCGAATGACCGACACCCTGACCAAAACCGCCGGTGCCAACGCGCCGATCAACGACACTCGCAAAGCTGAGCTGCTGTCGAAGCAGGTCAAGCATATCGACATCAAGAGCTTCGATGCCCGTCCGATCGTCGATGCGATGGCGGATATGAGCTTCACCAGCCGCGACCTCGGTCGTGCGACCAATATCTATAATCAGATGCTCGCCGACAAGGATTGCAGTATTTTCCTGGTCATTGCCGGGTCGACCAGCGCGGGCGGATGCATGGATCTCTATGCGGAATTGCTGCGCAACAATATGATCGACGGCATCGTCGCCACCGGCGCGACGATCGTCGACATGGATTTCTTCGAGGGCCTCGGCCACAAGCATTATCAGGCATTGGAAGTGCCGCACGACGACGTGCTGCGCTCGCTGATGATCGACCGGATC
>JAPKCG010000230.1 GCA_028823055.1 Sphingomonas bacterium | reverse complement strand
TATCAGCCATCGGCGCCCGCGATGAGCGGTGAGATGACACCGGGCGCGACCGTCGTGTTCAAGCAGTCGGCAAGCCCCGACCAGGCCTATCCCGCGCCCGCCGCGCTCGCGAAATACCCGATCTGCAAAAAGGGCCAGTACGACAAGTGCATGCAGCCCGGCGGTCGTTGACCGTGAGGGCAACCGCAACAGGCGGTTGCACGTCGTTCGTTAGCCAGTAGGAAAGGCGCTCCCTCTTCGCGTGAAGGAGCGCCTTTTTCCATGACCGACATTCGATTCGACGACAAAGTGGCCATCGTGACCGGGGCGGGCGGTGGTCTGGGCCGCGGCTATGCCCTCGAACTTGCCCGGCGCGGCGCCAAGGTCGTCGTCAACGATCTGGGCGGATCGCGCGATGGCACGGGCCATTCGGATGCGGCGCTGAAAGTCGTCGAAGAGATCGAGGCCGCTGGCGGCACCGCGATGTCGAATGGCGGCAACGTCGCCGAATATGACCAGATGGCCGACATGGTCGCCAAGGCGAAGGAGAAGTGGGGCGGCGTCCACATCCTGATCAACAATGCCGGCGTCCTGCGCGACAAGAGCTTCGCCAAGATGGACCCCGCCGATTTCGAATTCGTCGTCCGCGTCCACCTGCTCGGATCGGCCTATGCGACCAAGGCGTGCTGGGACCTGTTCCGCGACCAGAATTACGGTCGCGTGCTGATGACCGCATCGTCGACGGGCCTGTTCGGCAATTTCGGCCAGGCGAATTACGGCGCGGCGAAGCTGGGTCTGGCGGGCCTGACCAAGACGCTCGCGATCGAAGGCGCGAAGAACAATATCAAGGTCAACACGATCGCGCCGACCGCAGGCACGCGGATGACCGAGGATCTGTTCCCCGAGGCGGCGTTCGAAGCCTTCGCCCCCGAAAAGGTCGCGCCGGGCGCGCTGTTCCTCGTCAGCGAGGACGCGCCAACCAACGTCATCCTCGGCGCGGGTGCGGGCGTGTTCCAGTCGTCCTACGTCACGCTGACGCCGGGCAAATTGCTCAAGGGCGACGATCTGTCGGTCGAGGGCGTTGCGGCGAACTGGGACGCGATCACCGACCGCAATGGCGAAATCGTGCCGCAGACGGGCGCCGAACAGTCGATGATGATCGGCAGCAAGCTGCAGGGCGGCTGAGCCGGGTCCGTCGACCGGCTAGGCTGATCAGGGAGGGGAGCGGGGGTGGCTGATGTCGCGCCTTTCCCCGGTCGCCTGCCGGTGAGGCGGTGGAAGTTCACATAAGGTCACGCCAAAACGCATTGTCGAAAACCGATGCCGCTGGCGCGGCGGGCAGGCGTTGGCGACGGTGCGAAAGAGCAGAAGCACGACGATGACTGATGCCACGGATGTAGGACAGCATGCGTCGTCCGACCTCCCCGCGTCACCGCTTGTTTTACAATCGTCGAGGGGCATGCCGGGCGCGCGATCCGATGCGCCGTGGCGATGATGCCTTGCCGTGTTCGCCCGGCGGCCTTTTGTCAAAGACCGGTTTTATCAATTCACTAAATGCCGAATGGTATAGGCCGATCCATGTCGTAATCGTTGACTTGATCGCAGCCCAGCGCCGGTCAGGCGGTTGCCATTACCGATTGGCATGCAGCAAGGTGCACCGTGTCGCGCCCGGCGCGTTTGGCCTCGTACAATGCCTCGTCGGCTCGCCGCAGGAATGCCGCTTGCGTGTCCGCATCGCCAAGCGTGGCGACCCCGATGCTGGCGGTGGCGGCCAGGATCGTGCCGGTGGGAAGCGTGAGTGACTGGCTTCTGATGTGGTGCAGCAGACGGTTTCCCAAGTCGTTCGCATCCGCCGACGCGCTGTCGGGCGTGAGAACCAGAAATTCTTCCCCGCCATATCGCACCAGAATATCGCTGACGCGGATCTGACTCATGATGAGCGAGCTTACGTGCCGGATCACGTCGTCACCGATCTGATGGCCATAGGTGTCGTTGACATGCTTGAAATGATCGAGGTCGATCATCAGCGCCGAGAGCGAGCAGTTCGAACGCCGCGCACGACTGATTTCCTCATCGAGCTGGCTTTCGAGGTAGCGCCGATTGTATGCGCCCGTCATCGGATCGCGCATGATATCGTGTTCGAGCGAGGCGATCCGCACGATGTCGCGGGTCGTCATGTCGGAAAGCCGCGCTACCATCAGGACGAACCCGCCGCCCGCCAGCAGGATCGCAGCGACGATGAGATCGGCCTGCGTCGTCGCCATGCCGTAGTGCGCCGCCCCGAACGCCCCGTATCCAGCCAGAAAACCTAGAATCAACCGGTGCAGCCATGTCCAGCGCGCACGAAGGCGACCGGCGCCCAGCGTGCGCAGGATCGATTGGATCGATGGCAGGGAAGCGACCAGTAGGACTATCCCGCCGACCACCATCGTGAGAAAGATTATCAACATGGTTAAGCAGGGTAACGGAAAAAGATAGAGAGACCCCTAACGCATGGCCTCCTGACCACCCTTCGTGGTGGCCGCGGTTTAACGCCGACCGGGCGGTCCAGTTACCGCTGTATTGACAAGATAATACACTTGACCCATCCTGTCGGTAACAGGGAGATACGCGATGTATAGCGAGAGCGATATCGAGGGGGCGGTGCAGGCGGGGGCGTTGACGCCCGAGGCGGCGGCGGCGTTTCGGCGTCATGTGGCGGCGGGGCATGGCGAGCCGGCGGTCGATGAGGAGCATTTCCGGCTGCTGACCGGGTTCAACGATATCTTCGTCTCGATCGCGCTGGTGCTGCTGTTCGCGGCGCTGGCGCAGATCGGGGGGAAGCTCACCCCGGGGCTGGGCGGATTGTTCGTCGCGGGGGCGGCGTGGCCGCTCGCGGAATATTTCACCGCGCGGCGGCGGATGGCGTTGCCTAGCATCCTGCTGTTGCTAGGCTTTGTCGGCGGCATCGGCGCGGCGGTGATCGGGCTGGCGACGACGATCTGGCCGAACCTGCACGATAATTATGTCGGCGGCGTGTTCGCCGTCGCCGGACTGGCCGCGGCGGGCGCGGCGGCGCTCCACTGGCGGCGGTTCGTCGTGCCGATCACGGTGGCGGCGGGGACGGCGGCGCTGGTCGCGATGGTCGTCGGGATCGTCGTCGTGATCGCGCCGGCAGCGAAGCTGTTGCTGTTTCCGATGCTGCTCGTCGGCGGGCTCGCGGTGTTCGCGGTGGCGATGTGGTGGGACATGTCCGACCCGCAGCGGCGGACGCGCCGGGCGGATGTCGCCTTCTGGTTGCATCTGGTCGCCGCGCCCCTGATCGCGCACGCGCTGTTCAACCTGATCGGCGTATTCGGAGCGGAAATGGGCGTTGGCGTCGCGGTGGTCGTGCTGGCGATGTACCTGGCCTTCGGGTTCGTCGCGCTGGCCATCGACCGGCGGGCGCTGCTCGTTTCGAGCCTCGCCTATGTGCTCTACGCGATGTACGCGCTGTTTCGGAGTGCGGGGGCGATCGAGCTGAGCGCGGCGTTCACCGCCTTCGTCATCGGATCGGCGTTGCTGACGCTGTCGGCGTTCTGGCATCCGATCCGTCGCCGCGTCGTCGCGACGCTGGGCGGGTTGGCGATGCGGCTGCCGCCGGCCCAGATGGCCGGCGTTTCCTAGGCCGCGCGTTCAGCCGCCGTCGGGGCAAGGACATGCGGCGCGACGACGCCGCGGTCGATGTACCAGCGGCGGCGCTCGGCGGGCAGATCGGCGAAGTCGCCAATCCGTCCGCGGCATGCCGAACTGCCGCACGCGCACGCCATCGACCAGTCGGCATCGCGCAAGGTCGTCGAATAATCCCACGCGATCTCCTCGCCCGGCGCGATATCGGCGAGTGCGACGAGGAACACGCCCCCGACGGTGAAACGAAGCCCCGCATTGGGTGAACAACTATGGTTGATGAGGTCGTCGATTCGCCCCGATGGGCCGAGATATTCGTCCTTGCCAATCTGGACATAACGGTCGTCAGGCCCGGCGATACCGCCCGGCACGCGCGCGGCGGCGATCCGCGGTCCGGAAAAGCGGACGATCGTTTCCCCCGCGGCGAAGCCATCGGTGGCGAACACCGCCTTGCCCAGATGCGTCTCACCGACCGCGAAGGGGTTGGCGGGGTAATAGGCGTCGAGGACGCGAAGCCCGCCGCGCCGCATCCCGAACGAGCGCATCGGGTTGATCGTCGCCAGGCCGACCATGAACCAAACGCTGGCATGGCAGAGCAATTCGACGAAGATATAGGCATATTCGCCGACGCCGAACCCCGGCGTGCGGGTCGCGATGATCAGCGTCGCGAGATCGCCCAGCGTCCACAGCCCCCAGGCCGGCGAGCGTTCGCGCGCGCGATCCTCGAACACGCTGGCCCAGGTCGGCCAGAAGCCGAGCGGCACCGCGACGACGACGAGCATATGCGCCCAGAACGTTTCCTGCAGCGGTAGCCACAAGACGATCGCGGCGAGGCTGGCCCCCATGCACACTGCCTCGGTCGTGGAGGGGCGGTTCCAGCGCGACCGCCGCCACATGGCGAGCGTGACGAGAAGGCAGCAGATCGCCGACAGAATGAAGATCAGCCCCTGCGGCTGGCCCGGATTGACCGCGAGATAGGTCGCGGCCTCGACCCCCGTCGCGACGGCCCAGATCAACCACGACGCGCGGCTCGGTTCGACCAGATGCCGCCGCAGCCCCGCGAGGTAAACGCCATAGCCAGCAAGGCTAAGCACCACCGCAATGATAAACCAGGGTTCGACCGTCATGCCCCCCGCCCGAACAGATCGCGTCGAGTCGTAAACGAACACGGTGAATCCGTCCATATAAAGCTAGGAGTCACCGCGAGTCGGTTCACAACGGCAGCGTCGGCTGCAAATCCTTGTCGTCGGCAACGATTCCCGACAATGTCAGGCCGAGCAGGCGGGCGCCATCGGTGACCGGCAGCTGGTCGACGAGCAGGTCGCGACCGATCGCCAGGAACTCCGCCCGGTCCGCGATGGCGCGGCCGAGCGTGCGGGCGCGGGTGATGGTGCGGAAGTCGGCGTGGCGGAGTTTGAGCGTGACCGTTTTTCCCTCCGCGCCGCTGCGTTCGATGCGGATCCAGGCGGCATCGGCGACGCGGATCAGGGCGGCGTCGAGATCGGCGGGGGCGGTGAGGTTGGTTTCGAACGTGCGTTCCGCGCCGACCGATCTGGTCGGGCGGTCGACGCGGACGGGGCGGTGATCCTCCCCGCGCGCGGCGCCGTAGAGATATTCGGCATGGGAACCGAAATGCCGCGCGAGAAAGGCGAGGGGGCGTGCGCGCAAATCCGCGCCCGTCAGGATGCCGAGCGATTCCATCTTTTTCGCGGTGACCGGGCCGACCCCGTG
>JAPKCG010000229.1 GCA_028823055.1 Sphingomonas bacterium | reverse complement strand
TTTTGCCAGCTTGTCCGCGGCGAATGCCTCACCCTTGACGGTAAAGCTGGTCAGCGGGCCGGTCTTCCCTGCCACCAGCTGACAAAGAATTGCCGGGCGTTCGGGCGCCTGGTTCGCGACATAGGCATCGCCCTGCGCGGTCCATGCGGCGGTGCGCGTCACCAGATGCGCGTCGGTCGGCTGCGCGCTGGGCACCGCGACATAATAGGCCTGCGGCGTCTGCGCCCCGGCGGCTGTGCTGACGGTGACGAGCGTTCCCGTCAGGCCAACTGCGGCGGTCAATGCGAGCTTTCTCATGACGGACTCCAGTGATAGGATGCTGATCGCTACTTAAAAAACTCGAAAACCGGTTTCAAGTTGAAACTGATAAAGCGTCTGCGCTCGCGGTGTTTTTTGCGCTAGAGTGCTCGTCAAGAGGATGCGACGATGACGAAATTGCGCGAACCGTTAAACGAATGCAGCTTGCCCGCGGCGCTTGAATCGATGGGCGAACGCTGGTCGTTCCTGATCATCCGCGCGGCGTTCAACGGCCTTCAGCATTTCGAGGAATTTCAGTCCGAACTGTCGATCGCACGCAATATCCTCGCCAACCGGCTGGCGCGGCTCGTCGATCACGGCATCCTCCAGCGCGAACCGATGCCCGCCGACCGGCGCAAGATTCAATATACGCTGACCGAAAAGGGGGCCGCGCTGCTGCCGACGATGATCGCGCTTCGGCAATGGGGCGAACGCTGGGAATTGGGCGTCCCCGCCTTTCCGACACTGGTCGACGAACGCGACCAGCGCCCGATCCGCGATGTCGCGATCTATTCGCACGACGGCCGCGTCCTCGAAAAGCGCGACCTCAAATGGGCGCTGCCACAGGATATCGCGGCCGAGGATATTGCAGACGGCGACCATTTGGAAGCCGCTGAATAGCCCCCGCTACATCAGCATCCGCACGCCGACGATCGCAAGGACGCTCGCCAGGATCACCGCGAGCACGCGTTCGTTGATCCGCGACGTGATCAGGCTGCCGATGATCACCCCCGGGATCGACCCGATCAGCAACGACAGCAACAGCTCGCCATTGACCGATCCGAGCAACCAGTGCCCGATCCCCGCGATCAGCGTCAGCGGCACCGCATGCGCGATGTCGGACCCGACCAATGTCGCGATCGGCTGACGCGGGTAGAGCACCAGCAGCGCGGTCATCCCCAGCGCCCCCGCCCCGACCGAGGTCAGCGACACCAGTACGCCGAGAATCGCGCCGAGCACCACCGTCGTGATCGCCAGCCGCCGCCCTTCCAGCGTCCCCATTCGCGGCACCAGCCGCGCGACGAGTTGCTTGCGGAACAGCGTCGCGATCGCGCTCAGTACCAGCAGGATGCCGAGCATCGTCGAGATGATCGTCCCCGTCTTCGCCGAATGTTCGTTCGCGCCGCCCAGGATGAACAGCGTCACGATCGTCGCCGGGATACTCCCCAGCGCCAGCCGCCGGACGATGGGCCAGTCGACGCTGCCATGCCGCCCGTGAACCGCCGTCCCGACCGCCTTGGTCGCCGATGCGTAGAGCAGATCGGTCCCGACCGCCGTCGCGGGGTGAAAGCCGAAGGCGAGGACGAGCAACGGTGTCATCAACGACCCGCCGCCGACCCCCGTCAGCCCGACGAGCATGCCGACCAGCACGCCCGCGACCGAATAAAGCGGATTGATCATGTCCGACACGTCACGCGCGGACATGGCCGACCGGTCGGCACGGTGCGCGCGGGCCTCAGCTGCGTGCCTGCGTCGGCGTATTGACGCCCATCGACTGGAGATAGCGTTTCACGTTGCGCGCCGCCTGACGCAGCCTCTGTTCGTTTTCGACCATCGCAATCCGCACGAACCCCTCGCCATTCTCGCCATAGCCGACCCCTGGCGCAACCGCGACGTGGGCGCATGTCAGCAATTGTTTGCTGAACTCAAGACTTCCTAAATGCGCGAGTGCGGGCGGCAACGGGGCCCAGGCGAACATGCTCGCGGGCGGTGCGGGGATATCCCACCCCGCGCGCGCGAAGCTTTCGACCATGACGTCACGCCGCTTGTGATAGAGCGCGCGGTTCTTCTCGACGATGTCCTGCGGGCCGTTCAAGGCCGCGCACGCCGCTGCCTGGATCGGCGTGAACGCGCCGTAATCGAGATAGCTCTTGACGCGCGTCATCGCCGCGATCAGCGTCTTGTTGCCGACCGCGAAGCCCATCCGCCATCCCGCCATCGAATAGGTCTTGCTGAGCGAAGTGAATTCGATCGCGATGTCCTTCGCGCCCTTCACCTGCAGGATCGAGGGCGTCGGCTTGCCGTCATAATAAAGCTCGGAATAGGCCAGATCGCTGATGATCCAGACCTCGTTCTCTTTCGCCCACGCGACGAGCCGCTCGTAAAAGGCGAGGTCGACGGCCTCCGCCGTCGGATTCGAGGGATAGTTCACGACCAGGATCGATGGCCGCGGCACGGTGAACGCCATCGCGCGCTCCAGGCTGTCGAAATACGCATCGTCGGGGGTCGTCGGGACCGCGCGGATCGTCGCGCCCGCGATGATGAAGCCGAACGTGTGGATCGGATAGGAGGGGTTGGGCGCGAGCACGACATCGCCCGGCGCGGTGATCGCGGTGGCCAGGCTCGCCAGCCCCTCCTTCGACCCCATCGTCACGACGACCTCGGTCTCGGGATCGAGATCGACGCCGAACCGCCGCCCGTAATAATTTGCCTGCGCCCGGCGCAGCCCCGGAATCCCCTTCGACTGCGAATAGCCATGCGCATCGGGCTTGCGCGCGACCTCGATCAGTTTCTCGATGACATGCTCGGGCGGCGGCAGGTCGGGATTGCCCATGCCCAGGTCGATAATATCCTCCCCACTCGCCCGCGCCGCCGCCCGCATGCCGTTGACCTCGGCGATGACATAGGGGGGCAGGCGTTTGATGCGGTAGAATTCGTCGGACATGGGTGCGGAGCCTTTCCTCCCCAGCATAGGCGGTGCCGCCGCGGAGCGGAAGCGGGGTTCGGCATGGTCGACAGGAGGACGGCGGATCGTCGGCTAACACCCACCGCCATTCCACTTCCCGCCAACTCCCGTCATTGCGAGCGCAGCGAAGCAATCCAGCGCCGCCCGCGACCTGCTGAATGAAAGCCAGTGGATTCCGCCCGGCTGGGGGAAGTTCACGGATAGTTTGTCGCCGTCGCCCGTTGATGGAACTGAAGAAGTTGGCGATTCCGTGTAAAGGTCGTCAATGTCGCGCACCAAGACGCGGGTAGATGGAGAGAATCATGGCCGCCGAACCAACCCCGCCCAATCTTGCCGATATGCAGTACTGGACCTGGGTGATGGGCCGGGCGCAGCAGATGATGATGGAACAGGGTCTCGCCGCGACCGGGACGGATGGTGAGACGACGCCCCCCTGGCCGATCGTGCCGGGCATCAACGATCCCGAAACGATGACGCGGATGCGCGATTTCTGGACCGACAGCCTGACGATGTGGCAGCGGATGCTCGATCCCGCCGCTGCGGCCGCGACGCCCGTGGAAGAACCCGCCGATCGCGCCCGCGACAAACGCTTCAAGGCCGACGCTTGGCGCAACCAGCCCTATTTCGACTGGGTCCGGCGCAGTTATTTCACGATCGCCGACCATCTGCTCGGCAGCGTCGATGCGATGGAAGGCGTGCCCGAGAAGCAGAAGGTGCAGATGCGCTTCGCCGCGCAGGGTTTCATCGACGCGATGAGCCCGTCCAATTTCGCGCTGACCAATCCCGAGGTTATCGAAAAGACGATCGAAACGCGCGGGCAGAACTTGCTCGATGGCCTCCGGAACATGATGGCCGACATGAAAAAGGGTCAGATGACGCATGTCGACCCCAATGCGTTCGAGGTCGGGCGCAATCTGGCGACGACGCCGGGCAAGGTCGTCCACCGCACCCCGCTCTACGAACTGATCCAGTACGCACCGACGACCGACAAGGTCATGGGCGTGCCCCTCATCATCTTCCCGCCCTGGATCAACCGCTTCTACATCCTCGATCTGACCGCGGAAAAAAGCTTCATCCGCTGGTGCGTCGATCAGGGCATCACCGTGTTCATGGTGTCGTGGAAATCGGCGGACGCGTCGATGAAGGACATCGTCTGGGACGATTATGTCGCCGCGCAGATCGATGCGATCGACACCGTCCGCGATGCGCTCGACGTGCCTGCGGTCCACACGATCGGTTATTGCGTCGCGGGGACGACGCTGGCCGCGACGCTCGCCTTGCTCACCGCGCGCGATGAAGCGGACAAGGTCGCCAGCGCCACCTTCTTCACCGCGCAGGTCGATTTCTCGAACGCGGGCGAGCTGCAGAATTTCGTCGACGACGATCAGCTCAAGCTCGTCGCCTCGCTCTCCCCCGACGGCTATCTCGACGGGCGCTACATGGCCGCGACGTTCAACCTGCTGCGCGGACGCGACCTGATCTGGAATTACGTCACGAACAATTATCTGATGGGGAAGGATTATGCGCCGTTCGATCTCCTCCACTGGAACGGCGACACGACCAACCTGCCCGCGAAATGGCATCTCGGCTATCTGACCGACCTGTATCGCGATAATCGCCTTGCCCAGCCCGGATCGATGGTCGTCGACGGCACCCCGATCGACCTCACCACCGTCAGGACGCCCAGCTACATCCAGGCGGGGCGAGAGGATCATATCGCACCCGCCGACAGCGTGTGGAAGATCACCGACCTGTTTCAGGGTCCGCTCAAATTCGTCCTTGCCGGGTCGGGCCATATCGCGGGCGTCGTCAACCCGCCCGCCGCGCGGAAATACCAATATTGGACGAACGACGCCGATGTCGAAACGCTCGACGATTTCGTTGCCGGCGCGACCGAGACGAAGGGGAGCTGGTGGCCCGACTGGGTCGCCTGGCTGCGCGCCCGTGATGACGCGACCGTCGCGGCGAAACGCGCGCGTGTGCCGGGCAAGGGCAAACTGCCCGCGATCACCGACGCACCGGGAGACTATGTGCGCGCGCGGTAAAGGCGCGCGGTAAAGGCGCGCGACAGAGGGCGTGGAACACGGGTCGCCCGAGGCGTTTTTTCGGGGTCGTGGGGACATTCGGGGCGCCGCTTTCCCTAGCGGCAATGACGCTTTTGTTGCACTGCACAAAAGACTTGCAATCGGGTCGAAGATTCCTTATTGTGCGTTGCAGCATAAAAGCTGGAGAGACCGGATGGCTGACGCCGCGACGACCGACACGAAAATCGCCCCGACCCCCGATGCGCCCGCCGCGTCGAAGCCGGCCAGCGCGCCGGTGGTCACGGCATCCCCCGCAACGGTCGAAAGCGCCAAGGCCGAGCCTGCCAAGGTAGCGGCACCAAAG
>JAPKCG010000012.1 GCA_028823055.1 Sphingomonas bacterium | reverse complement strand
TCCGGTTCATCGAGCGTGAACCCGTCGCGGGTGAACGCCCGTCGATTTCGATGCTGTTCGCCAGTGCCGCCAAGGCAGCAGGCGTCAACGCGGTCGGCACGCTGTTCATCGAAACGAGCGAAGATGGCGGCACCGGGATCCGGGCGCTCAATACCGTGGGTGCCTATACGATCGCGCAGGCTGAAGAGAGCGGGTATACGCTCGCCCACAACATGGTGTCGCAGCCGGTAGCAGGTGCCGACCTTGCCGCCTCGGTCTTGAAGCTCCTGACGAAATGAGCTGCATGGCTCCCATCACGGTGCATCCTCTAGCGGCGTTCGCAGGCGGCCCGCCGCTCGCGAACGCGCTGGCGGACGAACTGGTGCTCGCCTCACGTCTGCTGGGTGACCTCGCTTATGATCTCGGCGAGGATGAGGCCACGTTGCGCCGCCATATGACGAGCATTCAGGCGATCGACCGAATTACGCAAATGCAACTCGCGATCGCGGACCTGCTGCGCAGCGAGCACGTCGATGCCGCGACGATCGATGCCTTGCCGCTCGAAGAGATGGTCGAGCGGATAACGCGCGCACTTGCCGGCGGTGGCGAGCCCACTCCTCTGTAAGCGAAACAACCGTCTCCCTGTCTACGACGCCGGGCGTCGCCGGTTCGTGAAGGTCCGGCGATGCGTCAGCCTTCCGCCGCGATGCTCCGCAAGGCGCGTTCGAATGCGGCTGCGGGCTGCCCCCCCGAAATCAAATATTTGCTGTTGATGATAACCGCCGGCACCGCCGATACACCTTCCGAAATCCAGTAACGTTCTTCGGCGCGCACCTCATCGGCATATCGTCCCGACGCGATGACATCGCGCGCCGCCACTCCATCGAGCCCTGCCCGCTTGGCAGCACCGACCAGCACATCGACATCACCCGGATCGCGTCCATCGGTGAAATAGGCTGCGAAAAGGGCGTGTTTGAGCGCCCGCTGATGCCCCGTGATACCCGCCCAGTGCAGCAACCGATGCGCATCGAATGTATTGTAGATCCGGCTGCCCTCCCGCATCGTCATCGAGAAGCCGAGTTCGGCGGCACGATCGCGGATCACATTCCGGTTAGCCGCCGATTGTTCGGGGGTTGCACCATATTTTTCGCGAATATGCTCACCGATATCCTGTCCCTCGGCGGGCATGGTCGGGTTTAGCTCGAAGGGTTGGAAGCGAATATCCGCCTCCACCAGATCGCCGACGGCGTCGAGCGCCTGCTCAAGACCCAGCAAACCGATCACGCACCAGGGACAGGAAACATCGGATACGAAATCTATTTGCATCGCTCTGATCTCCCTGTTCGGCTGATGGCTATGTAGACGGATCGCGGCGGCTTGCCAGTGGCTGGGGCAGTCTCTTCGCACTGATATGGTGCTCATGATCGCGCTCGATCGAAAGCGGCCGATTACTACGCCCCCCTCACGCCGATCGGCCGGGTAACATGAATTAATCGATCGCCGCTTCATCCAGCAACGAAACATTACAATTCCAAAATCCTCTTAAGCGCGTCTTTACCTTGATGTTTCCGTTTCTACGCCGGGACGAATGGGGGCGCAGAGTCGACTGGCGATCAACGCTGCCCGTTTGCAACCAACGGGAGAATACGATGAATTCGACGATCTCACCTCGATTGGTGCTACTGGCCGGCACAAGTGCCGCCGCGATGATGATGGCGGCACCCGCCGCCGCGCAGCAGTGCACGAACGGCGCTGGCACCAACTCAACGCAATGCGGTACGGCCGCGACCACCGGCGCAGCCAATGGCGCCACGGCGGTCGGGGCGGCGGCCTCCGCGACGGGAACTGACGCGGTGGCGTTGGGCGGCGACGACGCAGGCGTGGCACCCGCGACCGCATCGGCTCCCTCGACAGTAGCGGTTGGCGGACAAAGCCTCGCCACGACACCGGGTGCGACGGCACTGGGCTGGCGCGCCAGCGCGACGGGCGCGATGGCGACCGCCGTCGGTCACATCGCGACCGCATCGGGCGCGCAATCGGTCGCGGTTGGTGAATCCGCGACATCCGGCGGGGTCAACGCGATCGCGATCGGCAATACCGCGAATGCGAGCGATGGCGATTCGATCGCGATCGGCGGCAACCGTGACGGTGCCGCCGGACGCGCGACGGTCGCAACCGGCCCGTCGACCACCGTCGTCGGCGGTCAGGCGATCGCCAATGGCGCAGGCGCAACCGGCTTTGGCTGGCGCTCGGAGGCGACCGCAGAGCGCGCCACGGCGCTCGGCCATCTTGCCGTGGCGAACGGTGTCCGTTCGACCTCGGTCGGCGAGAATGCGACCGCCAGCGACACGAACTCGGTCGCAGTCGGGAATTTGGCCGTCGCGAACGGCGTCGATGCCCTCGCGCTCGGCAGCACCGCCAATGCCACGGGCAATTCGACTGTCGCGCTGGGCGGGCAAAGCACCGCCTCGACCCCCGGCTCCAGCGCACTCGGCTGGCAAAGCGTCGCAAGCGGCGCGATGGCAACCGCAGTTGGTCACCGGACGACCGCGAGCGGCGCGCAGAGCTTCGCAGGTGGAGAATTGGCGGTCGCTTCGGGTACGAACTCGATCGCCATCGGTAACACTGCGGTCGCGAGCGGCGGCGATGCCATCGCGATCGGCGGTAATCGCGATGGCGCGGGCGGACGCCTGACACAGGCGACGGGCGCATCATCTACCGCGGTCGGTGGCCAGGCCCTTGCCACCGCGACTGCGGGCACCGCCTTCGGCTGGCGGGCGGAAGCGACCGCCGAACGCGCCACCGCCGTCGGGCATCTCGCAGTCGCATCTGCGGTTCGTTCGGTCGCAGTCGGCGAAGGTGCGAGCACCGCATCCGCAAACGCTGCATCGCTCGGCACGTCGGTCGCGGTCGGCAACCTCGCGGTCGCGTCGGACGAGGACGCGGTCGCGATGGGCGATCAGGCAATTGCCAGCGGCTTTCACTCGACCGCGATCGGTGGCGAATCGGTCGCATCGGGACGCGGGGCGCAAGCCTTTGGCTGGCAGGCACGCGCAACAGGCGGCACCGCCCTTGCCGTCGGCCATCAGGCGGCGGCAACCGCCGACAATGCCACTGCCCTCGGCAAGAACGCCAATGCTGCTTTCGCACAGTCGACCGCAGTGGGGTTTGGCGCAACGACGACCCGCGCCAATCAGGTTGCACTTGGCGGCGCAGGCAGTTCGGTCACTGTCGGCGATCTGACCGCAAGCACCGCAGCGCAATCGGGTACGCTGTCGCTTGTCACCGCGGACGCCGGCGGCACGCTGGGTCGCGGCGTTGCGGTTTCCAGCCTTGCTACCGCATCGTCGGTATCGGCGCTCAATAACCAGGTCGGATCACTCAACGGTCAGGTCAGCACCTTGTTTGACCTAAATCGGGTCAACCGGCGGGAGATCGACAAGGCGAATGAAGGCGTCGCGATGGCCCTCGGAATGCAATCGCCGAATCTACCCTCTGGCACCAACTATGGCGTTGCTGGTGGTTTCGGTTATTATAACAATCGTACTGCGGGCAGCGCCTCCTTCGCCGCGCGGATAGGGCAGAATGCCTCGGTCTCTGGCGGCGTCGGTGTCGGCCTCAACTCCGGCGAAGTCGGCGCGCGTGGCGGCTTCTCCTACGCGTGGTGATGTAAATGACACACAACGACAAACCGCCCCGAATTCGAACATTCGGTGCCTTGGCGTGTGGTATCGCTGCGGGGGTCATCACGATCCCCGCGGCAATGCCGCGTGACGCTGCTGCCCAGACCGCTTCGGTTTCGGCACAGCCTGTGCCCGACGATCTCGAACTGGCGAAGCTGATCTGGACAACGATGGCCGCGATTGATCAGGCCAATCAGGCGGGCAATTATTCGGTCCTGCGCGATCTGTCCGCGCCGGGGTTTCAGATCAACAACGACGCGGCGCGGCTAGGCGCGATTTTCGCCGACCTGCGCGCGATGGAAATCGATCTGTCGAACAGCCTGCTGCTCGGCCCAACCTACACCGCCCCGGCCAGCATGGTGTCGCCCGGCGTGATGCGCACCCAAGGCTATTTCGGCCTGCGCCCAACTGCGATCGCGTTCGATCTGTATTTCCAATGGGTTCAAGGCCGCTGGCGGCTCTATGGCGTGTCGATCACTCCCCGCACTATCGCCAGCGTCCAGCCCGATCAGGCACCGCAACCCGAAAGAAAACCGGCGAGACGGTAATTGCTCTTCCGCAGATACGTCGGTCGATCGAACCTGGGAGTTATCTCATCGCGCATTTGACGGTGCCTTGTTCGCGATGGACGTGCCTGACCTTCAAATCGAACGAATCGATGATCGCGTTTCCTGCCATCGGATTGCAGAGTCTGAGCCCTGCGAAACGGATTTTGGAAAGTCCGAACCGTCAAAATACGAGCAATTTCCCCTTTTTGGAGCGAAACAATCAAATCAGCTCAACAGCTTAGCTGTCAAAATATGGTGCGGCCGAGAAGACTCGAACTTCCACGGGCTTTCGCCCACAACGACCTCAACGTTGCGCGTCTACCAGTTCCGCCACGGCCGCACGTGATTGAGCGCCGGTCGGACCGGCAGCTGGCAGGCCGAGGCCACTAGCAAAGCGAACCCGGGTTCGCAACGCCCTTTTATTGCGCGTCGCTGTCGCCCGCAAAACTTAGCTCAAGCCGCTTCGAATTGGCAGGCACGTCGAGCTTGGCCGAGTTGAAGTCGATCGAGGCACCGGGCGACAGTGTTCGCTGCGGCGGGGTGATCGTCCAGCTGAATACGATCCGTCCCTGTGCATCGCGCAATTCGGCGAGGATGTCGGGCACGCGCTGACGATCCGCGGACGGATTGATGACCTGACCGCTGACCGCGAACAGCTCGGACCCGTTTTCCAGTTCGCGTCGCTCGATTGGGTTGTCCTTGATCCGCAAGGGCGATTCGGTCGCGCCGATCGGAATGCCGACCTTGGCGAACAGTCCCGGCGTGCCGAGCCACGAAATCGCACCGGCCGCCGCAATCATCAGCACACCCAGGATCACCGCGATCAGCGTCCACCGCCGCGCCGGGTTGCGACGCTGGCGAAAGGGCGGGCGATGCGCGAATGCGTCATAGTCGCCCTGATCGTCGTCGACCGGAGGTTCCGAATAAAAGGGCGGTGCCGGGGGCGGCGACGTTTCGTCCACGTCGTCGACAACCGAAGCGGACACCGCCTCGGCAAAAGCGTCGGCGGGAGGCGGCGCAACGGATCCAGAAGCGGACGGAGCGGCGGCAACGCGGGCAGGCTGCGATGCGACCGGCAATGCTGTCGGCATCTCTGGTCCGTCCTGAAACCAGCTGTGACGACAGCTGGCGCAACGCACAGTTCGCCCCTCGACCCCGATCGCGGTGTCGGGGACAAGGTATCTGGTACGGCATTCAGGGCATTCGAGGATCATGCGGACGCTTCGTTACGGCGCCGTCGACACGTGGCGCACTGCACCCGAATCTAAGCACGCCCGTTCGGGTCGTGGCAAGCTTGAAGCCGCACGATACCCATGCGAAAGCGGAAACTTCCGACGCAGGCAGTGAAAAGGCGGCACCACAGCCACGCATGGCGAACATCGTACAGTTCGAAAATGTAGGGCTGCGTTATGGCACCGGCCAGGAGACGCTGTCGGATCTCAGCTTTACGCTGGCGAGCGGCAGCTTCTATTTTCTGACGGGCGCGAGCGGGGCGGGCAAGACATCGTTGCTCAAACTGCTCTATCTGGCGCAACGGCCCAGCCGCGGCATCATCCGCCTGTTCGGCGAGGATGCGGTGACGATGCCGCGCGACCGGCTCCCTGGGTTTCGGCGTCGGATCGGCGTCGTGTTTCAGGATTTCCGGCTCGTCCCGCATTTGTCCGCAGGTGACAATATCGCTCTGCCGTTACGCGTTGCAGGGATCGCAGAAGACGAGATCGACGAGCCGGTGCGCGAAATGCTCGCCTGGGTCGGGCTCGCGGATCGTGCGGAGGCACGCCCCGCGACGCTGTCGGGCGGGGAGCAGCAACGCGTTGCGATCGCGCGCGCGGTGATCGCGCGGCCCGAAATCCTCGTCGCGGACGAACCGACGGGCAATGTCGATCCCGATATGGCGGATCGATTGCTGATGCTGTTCGATTCGATGAACAAGCTGGGCACGACCGTCGTCGTCGCGACGCATGACTTCAATTTGCTGAGCCGACTGCCTGGCGCTCAGATGATGCGGCTCGACAAGGGGCGGCTGCTCGATCCGACCGGGGCGTTGCGCTATCCTCCGGGACGGACCCAGGCATGAGCCGCGCTGCATCCGAACGCCGCGTTCTCGACGACGCAGGGGGCTTTTCCGCGATGACGTGGGTCATGGCGATCATGCTGTTCCTGACCGTATTGGCCGCCGCGATGGGACTTGCGACACGATCGTCCGCCCACGCCCTCGAACGCCAGCTTGCCGGACGGCTGACGGTGCAGATCGTTGCGGGAGATCCCGTCCAGCGTGATGCGACCGCAGCGCGAGCGCTCGCCTCGCTAAGGGATTTGCGCGATGTGGCGCGGGCGATGCCAGTGCCACGGGCGGAACTCGTCGCATTGCTGCGCCCGTGGTTAGGCGGCGATGGCGCCGACCCCGAATTGCCGATCCCCGCCATGATCGATGTCGATCTGGCCGCTGGCGGCGACGGCGCGCGAGTTGCCGCTGTGGTTCGCGCTGCGGCGCCAAGTGCCAGGGTCGATCGCCATCAAAGCTGGATGTCCCCCGTCACCGGCTTTATGGGAACGATGACGTGGCTCGCCGCGACGCTTGTCGTGCTGATGATTGCCGCGACGTCCGCAGTCGTGGTCCTTGCCGCGCGAGCGGGGCTGGAGGTGCATCGCGGCACGATCGAAGTGCTGCATATGCTCGGATCTACCGATGTGCAGATCGCGCGGTTGTTTCAACGCCGCATCGCGCTCGATACCGCGCTGGGTGGAACAGTGGGAACGGTAATGGGGGTGTTCGTCGTCGGCTTTGTCGGATTGCAGCTACAGGGTTTGGGGTCCGAGTTATTGGGCGGCGTCACGCTCGATCCGATCGGCTGGATCGCGCTCGCCCTATTGCCGCTGTTCTTCGTTCTCGTCGCAACGCTGGCGGCACGGATTACGGTGGTCGCGGCGCTGAGGCGAAAGCTCTGACATGCGCAGGCTGTTCAAATTTCTCGCGACGATCGCAATGGTCTGGTGCCTCGGCTTTGCGCTCTTCATGCTGTTGTTGCCCAAACCGCTGGAGGGCAATACCACCGATGCGATCGTCGTGCCGACGGGTGGTGCGGGCAGGATCGATCGCGGCATCGCGCTGTTAAAAGCGCATCAGGCGCGGCGGATGCTCGTCACCGGCGTCGGGTCGGGGGTCGGGCCCCGCGATCTGGCCCGCGAATATGACACCTCGCCGCACCTTTTCGATTGCTGCATCGACCTGGGCACCGAAGCCGTCGACACGCGGTCGAACGCCGCGGAGACCGCCGACTGGGTCCGCACGCATTCATACCGCACGGTCCGGCTCGTCTCGTCCGACTGGCATGTTCCGCGCGCAGCCATGGAGTTGAAGGCGGCGCTCGGCCCCAACGTCATCATCATGGGCGATGGCGTCCCCGGTTCGCCGCGGCTCGGTACGTTGATCAACGAATATAACAAATGGCTGCTCCGGCGGGTCGGTATCTGGATGGGATTTGCGGGATGATCGCCTGGATCCGCACACTGATTTTTCGCGTGGTCTTTTACGGTGTTTCGGTCTTCATCGTCGGGACGGTGCCCGTTTCCGCCTTGTTCGGGCAGCGGGCCGTGATCGTCCACTCGACCGTCTGGACGGTGTTTCACCGCTGGATGGCCCGCCTCATTCTCGGCGTGCGCGTCAGGATCGAGGGGACACGGCCTGAGGGACCCGTGCTCTATGCCGCAAAACATCAGGCGATGTTCGAAACGCTCGAACTACAGGGGCGGCTCGACGGCCCCGCGATGGTGTTGAAGGAAGAGTTGGCCGACATTCCCGTCTGGGGCTGGGCCGCGCGGCAATATGGGGCGCTGGTCATCGACCGGTCCGCATCGGCGACGGCGTTGCGTCAGATGATGCGGGAGGGGAAGGCGGCGAAGGCGGCGGGGCGGGCGGTTTTGATCTTTCCCGAAGGAACGCGGGTCAAACCGGGCGAAACGCCGCCGCTAAAATCGGGGTTTGCGGGACTATATCGCGCGCTGGCGATGCCGACGGTGCCGATCGCGCTCGATAGCGGCATCCTCATGCCCAAGACGGGGGCGAAGCATCCCGGCACGATCACGATCCGCTATGGCGAGGTCATTCCGCCGGGCCTGTCCCGCGAGGAAATCGACGCGCGCGTCCATGCCGCAATCAACGTGCTGGAAACGCGAAGCTAATCATGCGTCCTGCCGAAATCGGGGGCGGCGTCATCCTGACCCTGTTCGACGATCGAGCGGCGGATCGCGCGGGTGCGGGTGAACAGGTCGAACAACCGGTCGCCATCACCCCAGCGGATCGCGCGTTGAAGCATCGTCACATCCTCTGTCAGCCGCTGTAGAATCTCCAGCACAGCCTCGCGGTTGTTGAGGAAGACGTCGCGCCACATCACCGGATCGGACGCCGCGATCCGCGTGAAGTCGCGGAAACCGCCCGCGGAATATTTGATAACCTCCCCCTGCGTCACTTCTTCGAGATCGGACGCGGTGCCGACGATTGAATAGGCGATGAGATGCGGGACGTGACTGGTCACTGCGAGCACCAGATCGTGATGCTTCGGCGTCATCGTTTCGACCATCGCGCCAAGTTTTTCCCAGAACGCCGTGAGGCGCGCGACGGGCGCATCGCCGGTTGCCGCCTCGGGCGTCAGGATACACCAGCGCCCGCGAAACAGGCTAGCAAAGCCCGCCTCCGGCCCGCTGAATTCGGTGCCCGCGACGGGGTGGCCGGGAACGATCGTCGCATCGGGCAGCACGGCACGGAGCGCGGCGATCACGCTTTCCTTCGACCCGCCGACATCGCTGACGATCGCATCGCCGGGCAGGTCGGCGGCCATTTCGGCGGCGACCGCGCCCATCGCGCCGACGGGGACGCACAGGATGACGAGATCGGCATCGATCACCGCCGCGCCCGCGCTGTCGGCGATGTCGTCGGCCAGGCCGATCCGGTCGGCGATGTCGCGCACGTCGGGGTCGGCGTCATAGCCCGTCAACCGGACCGTCGGCATATAGGCCCGCGTCGCGCGCAGGATCGACGAGCCGATCAGACCCAGCCCGATCACGGTCACGCGCGCGAAAGGCAGCATCAGTCGGTGCCAGCCAGTTCGCGCAACGCCTGCACGACGCCCCGGGTCTCCTCTTCGGTGCCGATCGTGATGCGAAGACCCTGTGCCAGCCCCTGCCCCGGCAGCCAGCGAACGATGAAGCCCTTGTCCATCAGCCCGTGATACGCCTGTTCGGCGGTCAACGCGCCTTCGAAGATGACGAGCACGAAATTCGCCTCGCTCGGGATCGGGCGCAGGCCCGCATTGCCCAATTTCGACATTTCATCCGCAAACCACGCCCGCCACCGCGCATTGTGATCGCGCGTATGGTCGACGAACGCGGTGTCGCCGAGCGCCGCGACGGCGGCGTGCTGGCCCGCGATCGTGATGCTGAACGGCAGGCGGATGCGGTGCATCGCCTCGATGATCGGCGCGCTGGCATAGCCCCAGCCGATCCGTTCGGCGGCCAGGCCGTGGATTTTGGAGAAAGTCCGCGTGACGAGGACGTTGTCCGCGCTCTTCGCCATCTCCATCCCGCCATCGTCGCTGCCCGCGTCGATATATTCGGCATAGGCCTGATCGAGGACGAGCAGGATGTCGGAACGCAGCCCGGCATGAAGCCGCGCGATTTCCTCACGCGGGGCGAAGGTGCCGGTCGGGTTGTTGGGATTGGCGATATAGACGATCCGCGTTTTGTCGGTGACGCACGCGAGCACCGCATCGACATCGGTCGCGTAATCGTCGTCGGGGGCGACGACAGGCACCGCGCCGACGCGCCGCGCCGCGATTTCATAGACCGCAAAGCCGTAGCGGACGAAGATGACCTCATCGCCTTCGCCTGCGAACGCGCCCGCCGCGAGATGCAGCACTTCGTCCGAACCGTTGCCGTAAATGATCCGTGCGGGATCAAGGTCATGCTTCGCCGCAATCGCCTCTCGCACGATCGTCGCACCCGCATCGGGATAGCGTTCGAGATTCCCCGCCGCGTCCGCAAAAGCGGTACGCGCGGCGGGCGAGGTGCCGAGCGGATTTTCGTTCGACGACAATTTGGCGACCTTTCGCCCGTCGTCGGTCGTCGACCGGCCGGGGACATAGGGCGCGATCGCCATCACATATGGTTTGGGGACAGGTGCGGTCATGGCGAGCGGCTTAGCGGGCAGGCCCTTTCTTGCAAAGCTTGCGTTGCAATCGGCGGGACCGTAGCGCCGGTCGGATGTCGCACGATCAGCGCCACGGCCTTGCGCGCCATATCAGCTTGCCCGGCCCGCTGCCGCTTGATGGCGGGGGCAGCCTGTCGCCGGTCGACATCGCGTATGAAACCTATGGAACGCTCGCCCCCGATGCGGGCAATGCGGTGCTCGTTTGCCACGCGCTGACGATGGACCAATATGTCGCGTCGGATCATCCGCGCACGGGTAAGCCCGGCTGGTGGCGAAAGATGGTCGGCCCCGGCTGCCCGATCGACACCGATCGCTATTTCGTCGTCTGTTCGAACGTCATCGGCAGCTGCATGGGATCGTCGGGGCCGGCGAGCATCGATCCCGCGAGCGCCAAGCCTTATGCCATGATGTTTCCGGTCATCACGATCCGCGACATGGTTCGCGCGCAGGCGATGCTGCTCGATCATCTCGGCATCGCGCGATTGAAGGCGGTGGTCGGCGGGTCGATGGGGGGCATGCAGGCGCTGAGCTGGCCCGCGACCTTCCCGGACCGGGTCGAGGCGGCGATCGTCATCGCCTCGACCGCGCGCCACACCGCGCAGAATATCGCGTTCCACGAGGTCGGGCGACAGGCGGTGATGGCCGACCCGCGCTGGCAAGCGGGCGATTATTATGGCGGCGACGCCCCCGCCGCTGGGCTAGCGGTCGCGCGGATGGCGGCGCACATCACCTATCTGTCCGAGGCGGGGCTGACCGAGAAATTCGGACGGCGGCTGCAGGCGCGCGACGCCAAGAGCTTCGGGTTCGACGCCGATTTTCAGGTCGAAAGCTATTTGCGGCATCAGGGACTGAGCTTCGTCGACCGGTTCGATGCGAACAGCTACCTCTATATCACCCGCGCGATGGATTATTTCGATCTCGCCGAGGAACATGGCGGGCTGCTGGCCAATGCGTTTCGCGGCACCGCGGCGCGCTTCTGCCTCGTCAGTTTCGACACCGACTGGCTCTATCCGACGACCGAATCGCGGACGATCGTCCACGCGCTCAACGCCGCGGGCGCGCGGGCGAGCTTCGTCGAACTGTCGAGCCCCTATGGCCACGACGCCTTCCTGCTCGACGCGCCCGAGATGAACCGGATCGTCGCGGGTTTCATGGGGGGTGAGCGATGACGTTGCGTCCCGATCTTGCGATCATCGCGGACCATGTCGATCCCGGCAGCCGGGTGCTCGACATCGGTTGCGGCGACGGCGCGCTGATGGCGGCACTGCGCGATAGCAAGCGCGTCGATGCGCGCGGGCTGGAGATCGATGCGGGCAATGTCGCGCTCGCCATGTCGCGCGGGCTGTCGGTGATCCAGGGCGATGCCGATACCGATCTGGCGGGCTATCCCGACGACAGTTTCGATTACGCGATCCTCAGCCAGACGCTCCAGACCGCGCGCGCCCCCGATGTCGTGCTCGACCATCTGCTGCGGATCGGGCAGCGCGCCTTCGTCAGCTTCCCCAATTTCGCGCAATGGCGGGTGCGGCTGTCATTGCTGTGGGGCGGGCGGATGCCGGTGACCGCGCAACTGCCCGAACGCTGGTACGACACACCCAACATCCACCACCTGACGATCGACGATTTTCGCGAATATCTGAAGCATCGGGGGATCGTCGTCGAAGGATCTTGGTTCCTGTCGGGCGACAAGCGCACGGCGGATGCACTCGCGAACCTGCTTGCGCAACATGCGGTTTTTTTACTGCGTCGGGCGGGAACCAATGACCGGTTATCCGGTTAAACCGATCCGAACCATCTGTATCGCCATCTGTATCGAATGACCATGAGCAAGACCGCATTGATTGTCGAAGACGAGATTTTCGTCGCACTCGATCTGGAACGTATCCTGACCGACGCCGGCTATAAGGTCGCCGGGATCGCAGCGGACAGCGATGCCGCGATGGCATCGGCCCCCGGTTGCGAATTCGCCTTTGTCGACGTCAACCTGCGCGATGGATCGACCGGCCCCGACATCGCCCGGCGGATGATGGAAGATCACGGAATCAAGGTCGTTTTCGTCACCGCCAACCCCGCCCAGATCGGTACGCTCGGCACGTGTTCGACGGGCCTTGGCGGTGCGGCGTTAGGGTATATCCGCAAACCGTTTACCGACCAGTCGATCCGCGCCGCCGCTGCGCTGGCAAGCGACCCAGGTTGCGGCATCGACCATCGGGATATCATCCGCCTGCCGATGTGACCTTTGGTTGCCGGCTGAGCGATTGTTTCGGCAGGCATATCGTGACGCACAGCCCCTCCGGCCGCCAGTCGCGATCGACCTGCCCGCCAAGCTGACGAATCGCGCTGAGTTCGACCAATTGCGTGCCGAAGCCGCTTTTGCCCTCTGGTGTGACGACTGCCGGACCACCCGTTTCGGTCCAGACGATCGTCGCCTGCCCGCCCCGATCGTCGACCGAAACCGTTACCTTGCCCGCGCCTTGGGAAAGCGCGCCATATTTGGTCGCATTGGTCGCCAGTTCATGGAACAGCAGCGCCAGCGGTGTCGCCGACCGATCGTCGATGCCGATCATGTCGCCGGTCACCGCAATGCGCCGCCCCGCCTCGCTTTGATACGGGCTGAACAGCTCTTCCAGCAGGCCCGACAGACTATCCTGCCGCGCCATCGGGCGTGATTCGGCGCTGTGCGGGCGGACGAAATCATGGGCGCGGCCCAGCGCGGTGATCCGCTGGCGCAGGTCGTTCGCAATCTCCGCCGCCTCGGGCCGGGCGCGCGCGGCGAACGAGATCAGCCCGGCGACGACCGCGAAGATATTCTTGATCCGGTGCGACAATTCCTGGCTGACAACCTCCCGTTCCTCCATCGCCAGTTTCTGTTCGTGAATGTCGGTGCAAGTCCCGAACCAGCGCGTGATCGTGCCGCCATCGTCGCGGATCGGCATCGCGCGACCGAGCACCCAGCGATAGCCGCCGTCGACATGGCGCAACCGATATTCGATCTGGTACGGGTCGCCGGTTTTCAGCGAATGCCCCCATGCGGCCCAGGCGCGCTCCTGATCGTCGGGATGGAACATCCCGTTCCACCCCTCGCCATCTGTCGAACCGGGGGGCGTGCCGGTAAACTCATACCAGCGCGCGTTGTAATAATCGTGATAGCCGTCGGGCAGCGTCGACCACACCATTTGCGGCATGGCATCGGCCAGCGTGCGGAACTTGTCCTCGGTATCGCTCAGTTCGCGGCGGACGTCGTTTTCCGTCGCACGCCAGGCGGCGGCATCTCGACTGTCGCGCAGCCGCGCCATGACATTGTCGGCGAGCGTCATCAGACCCATCCGCTGCAGATCGGTCAGCCCCGCGCGCGGACGGGTATCGATTACGCACAGCGAGCCGAGCGGAATACCCTCTTCGGACAGCAACGGCGCGCCCGCGTAAAAGCGGATATGCGGTTCGCCCGTCACCAGCGGATTGTCGGCGAAACGCGGGTCCTGCGTCGCGTCGGCGACGATCATGATGTCTTCGCCGCGCATCGCGAAGGCGCAGAAGGACTGGCTGCGCGGCGTGCTCGACGTGTCGAGACCCGTGCGCGCCAGAAACGACTGGCGTTCGGCATCGACGAGGCTGACGAGCGCGATCGGCGCATCGCAGAGCGCGGCGGCGAAGTCGGTGATCCGTTTCAGCGCATCGTTGTTGGCGAGCGAATCGACATCGTGGGAGGCAAGCGCTTCCAGTCGCATGCGCTCGTCGACTTCCCAGCCGCGTTCGACGCCACGGTCCACCATGCCTTTAACTCCGAAAACGCGCGCGTGACGGGATCAGAACGGGACGTCGTCGTCGAGATCGTCGGCGAACCCGCCGCCGCCGAAGCCGCCACCCGAGGAACCGCCCGACGAGCCACCGCGACCGCCGCCCGAAGGCCCGCCGCCATAATCATTGCCGCCGCCGCCGCCAGCGCCCCAGTCGCCGCCACTGCCGCCCCGGCTGCCGCCACCGCCGCCGCCGCCTTGGCCCCCGCTGCCGGGCGCGCCGTCGAGCATCGTCAGGACGCTGTTAAAGCCCTGCAGCACGATTTCGGTCGAATAACGGTCGTTACCCGATTGATCCTGCCATTTGCGCGTCTGCAGCGCGCCCTCGATATAAACCTTCGACCCCTTGCGCAGATAGCGTTCGGCGACGTTGGCCAGCCCTTCGTTGAAAATCGAGACCGAATGCCATTCGGTCTTTTCCTTGCGCTCGCCGGACATCTTGTCCTTCCACGATTCACTCGTCGCGATGCGCAGATTGACGACCTTGCCGCCATTCTGAAACGCCTTGGACTGCGGATCCGCGCCCAGATTGCCGACCAGAATGACCTTGTTGACGCTGCCTGCCATTTTTTCCCTCTACAGACCCGCCCATACGGCCAGCCAATATGTGATTCCCGCCATGATGTAGGCGGCGGCGAACAAATAGCCAACCATGAAGGCGGGCCATTTCCATCCGTTCGTCTCTCTGCGGGTGATGGCGATCGTCGAGATGCACTGCGGCGCGAACACGAACCACATGAGGAAGGCGAGCGCGGTGGGCAGCGACCAGCGGCCCTTGAGATTGTCGACCATCGCGCGGCTGCCGGTCGCGCTTTGCGGATCGTCGATCGCATAGACGGTGCCGATCGCGGCGACCGCGACCTCCCGCGCCGCCATCGCGGGGATCAGCGCCAGCGTGATGTCGCGGTTGAAGCCGATCGGGGCGAAGGCGGGCGCGATGCCGTTCGCGATCCGCCCCGCGACCGAATAATCGACCGGCGAGACGTCGCTACCCTGTGGCGGCTTGGGAAAGCTCAATAGCACCCACAGCAATAAAGTCGAAAACAGGATGATCGTGCCCGCGCGCTTCAGAAAGATCAGCGCGCGCGTCCACAGCCCCAGCGCGATGTCGCGCACCTGCGGCCATTGATATTTGGGCATTTCCATCATGAAGCCCGACGAGGCTCCCTTGGTTACCGTCAGCCGCAGCACCAGTGCCGCGACGAACGCGCCGACGATGCCGAGCACATAGAGACTGAACATCACCAGCCCCTGCAGCCCTACGAAAGGCAGCACCCGGGTATTGGGGATGAGCGCCCCGATGACGAGGGTGTAGACGGGCAACCGCGCGGAACAGGTCATCAGCGGCGCGATCAGGATCGTCGTCAGCCGGTCCTTCTCATCGTCGATCGTCCGCGTCGCCATGATCCCCGGCACCGCGCAAGCGAAACTCGACAGCAATGGGATGAACGCGCGTCCCGACAACCCAGCGCGCGCCATCAGCCGGTCCAGCAGGAACGCGGCGCGGACCATATATCCGCTCGCCTCCAGCACCAGGATGAACAGGAACAGGATCAAAATCAAGGGCAGGAAGACGACGACCGCGCCGACGCCGGCGATGACGCCGTCCGCGATCAGGCTGCGCAGCAACGAGGGCGGCAGCGCCTCGGTCACCGCGCCCTGTAGCGCGGTGAACCCCGCGTCGATCAGGTCCATCGGCACCGTCGCCCAGCTGAACACCGCCTGGAACATCAGGAACAGGATCGCGAGCAGCAGGATCGGCCCCGCGACCGGATTGAGCGCGACCGCGTCGAGCGCATGGGTCCAGCGCCGGACCGCGGTTTCGGACACGGTGGCGGCGGTCGCGATGGCGCGCGCGCGGCGTTGCAGCGTCACGATATCCTCGGCGATGCTGCCGTCGGAGGCGCGCAGCTTCGTCGGCCCCGCCTCGATCCGCGCGGTCATCGCCTGGCGTAATTCGTCGAGCCCGCGCTTGCGCACCGCGACGGTGGGAATGACGGGAACGCCCAGCTCGCGCTCCAACACAGCGGGATCGAGCGTCAGCCCGTCGCGTGCCGCCAGATCGACCATGTTGAGTGCAACGACGACGGGCAGGCCGAGCGCGATAAGCTGCAACGTAAAGCGCAGGTGATTATCGAGATTCGCCGCATCGATCACGACGACGAGCGCATCGGGCAACCGTTCGATGCCGCCGCGCCCGGTGACGACGTCGCGAGTCACGCGCTCGTCAGGGCTCGACGGTTCGAGGCTGTACGCACCGGGCAGGTCGATCAGCTCGACCGAGCGCCCGTCATCGAGCGACAGTCGCCCCGAATGACGTTCGACGGTGACGCCGGGATAATTGCCGACCTTTTGCCGCGCACCCGTCAGCGCGTTGAACAGCGCGCTCTTGCCGGCATTGGGATTGCCGACCAGCGCGACCAGCGGGATCGAACTCATCTAGCCGACAGGCGCGGAAACGTGGATCGCGCCGGCAACCGCACGGCGTAGCGCAACGGTCATCCGACCGATCCGGCACGCAATCGGGCCTTGCCCCAGGCGCGCACGGTGAAGCACCTCCACCGACACGCCCTCATCGAAACCAAGTTCACGCAAGCGCCGCGCTTCGGGCACCGCGAGACGTGCCCAGTCGATCGTCGCGACAGTCGCGCGTTGGTGCCGGGGCAGCGATTCAAGACTCATATCGGTCGTCACGCGTTCGACATAACCCTGATGCGATTGATTATCAATTACTGTTACGCCCCCATCGTCCGCGAACAGCGGCGATAGCGTTCGACCGTTCGATCCCCCGCCGCATCCGTCCCGCGGATCGTCAGCCGTGTCTCATCGGCATTCACCGCCATCACGCGGTCATATTGTTCGATTCGGCCACCGACGCGCGCGACAAAGGTCGCACGCAGATAATCCGCCGAAATCTGATCGATCGATTCGATCAGCGCGTCGAGATAGGGATAGACGAGACGATCGTCGTCGATGCGCAGTGTCGGCCCCGAACAATCCGCCCCCGCATCGACCCGGCCAGCGGCGGTGATCGGACGCCACAGTCCGCGCATCGACAGCGGAATCATGTTTTGCGTGGCGGGTCGCCGGTCCATCGCCGGCGAAGGGGTGGCAGGGGTCGGTCGATCCGCGACGCGCTGTCGCTGAGCAGTATGGGGGGCGGTATCGGGTGCGGGACCGCAACCGCTTGCCAGTAAGATCATCGCGATGACGGGAAAAGACAGCCGGGCCATGATTCGCCAACGGTCACGATCCGCACATGGTTGCAGACGTTACAGCCCCGCGCGTTCGGGCCAGGCGATAACGTCTTCAGACCACCGGATAGCGGAGGCGCCCGATGAAGCGCGACAGGCTCGGCATATTCTCGGTCCGCTTCAAAAATCCCGACTTCGCCTTTTCAAAGCGCATGATCCCCTCGATCCGTCGCGCCAGAAAAGCGCGGGTGTCGACGAACTGGTCGCTCTCGTCATCAAGGAAGACGGTGACCGTCGCGGCATAGACGCCGAACAGGATGCCGCGTTTCGTATAATGATTATAATCGGTCGCGGTGTCGCCAGCGCGATGCCAGATCAGATCGACGCTGCGCCAGCCGAGCCGCGCGCCCGCCGCGACATTGTGTGGCATCGCCAGAATCGCCAGCGCGCGCCGCAGCGCCTCCCGATTCGGGCCGATCGCGTCGAGCCGCGCCTCCACCGATCGCTGAATACGCTCACGGATTTTCAGCGCGGCCAGCGTGTCGAGGGGAAGAGCCTCAGCCATCGCATCGTCGATATGCGCGAACCACGCGCCGATCATCGCGACGGCGTCGGGCAGCGCCAGCGCCGCGACATCACGGTCGATGTCATGCGCATCGGCGGCCATATCGCGCGCGGCGGGCGTCCAGCCGTCAAAGGCTGCATTGGCGGCGACGTCGTCGGCCAGCGCCGCGCGGATTTCATCGAGGGTCAGGTCGGTCATCACTCAGTCTTTGTGCGCGCCATACGCCGCCTGCGCAACCGGGCGTTTGCCGCGGCGAACGAGAACCAGCGCGATGCCGACGAGCCCGATGCCGAGGATGTCGGGCACGCCCATTCGTTCGTCATAGACGATCCAGCCGACCGCGCCGGCGACCACGGGCTGAATCAACAACGCGATGCCGACGACGAGCGGGCTGAGCTTGCCGAGCGCATAGATCATCATCCCCTGCCCCAGCACCTGACTGCACAACGCAAGCGCGATCAGCGCGCCCCATTGCGTCGGCACGATGCGTTCGCCCAGCAACAGCGCGAACCCCAGCAGCGGCAGCGCGCTCGCGATCGTCGACACGGTCAACGCGGGCAACGGCGCCATCGTCACCCGAACGCGCGCCATCGCGATGAAATAGACGGTGTAGAGGATCCCCGCGAGGATACAGAGCAGATCGCCCGCCAGATTTTTCGGATCGAGGTCGTAACTGCGCCCCATCAGCAGCGCCGCGCCGCAAAAGGCGAGGAACAGCGCGACGCCCTGCGTGCGCGTCGGCCAGCTGCGCGCGATCAGGAAACCATAGATCGGAAAGATGAGGGTCGCCGAATTACCGAACAAGGTGGCGTTGGCGAGCGTGGTGCGCAGGATGCCGAGATGCCAGGCACCGAGATCGGCGGCAAAGGCGACGCCGCCCGCCGCGAGCAACAGCCACATGACGGGGGGCAGCCTGATCGGTCGCGCGCCCGTCGCCACGCTGAGCCCGATCAGAAAAGGGATGGCGAGCACGATCCGCCAAAACCCCGCCGCGACCGGCCCTGTATCCGCCATCCGCACGAACCACGGCCCGAACGCGAGCGCGATATTGGCGATAACGATCACGACGAAGGCGACGCGCGTCGACCCCGTCGTATCATCCGAATCGGGAACACTTTGGTTCGCGATAGCTTTTCTTGCGGGGGTCATCGGATGCATATCGCGCCCTAGCGTCCTACCTGAGACGAAACCACGGAGTAATGACACGATGCCCAGCCTATTCGATCCGATCGACCTCGGCGCGATCCACGCCCCCAACCGCGTCCTGATGGCGCCGCTGACGCGCGGTCGCGCGACGAAGGAGGCGGTGCCGACCGACATCATGATCGAATATTACCGCCAGCGCAGCGGTGCGGGGCTGATCATCTCCGAAGCAACGGGGATCAGCCGCGAAGGGCTCGGCTGGCCGTTCGCGCCAGGTCTGTGGACCGACGAACAGGCGGCGCAGTGGCAGCCCGTGACCGACGCTGTCCACGCGGCGGGCGGGCGCATCGTCGCGCAGCTCTGGCATATGGGTCGTCAGGTCCATTCGTCGGTGATCGGCGGCCAGCCCGTGTCGTCATCGGCGACGAAGACCCAGGGTCAGGCGCACACGTTCGAGGGCAAGCAGGATTTCGAGGTCGCGCGCCCGCTGACGCTCGACGACATGCCGCGCCTGCTTGATGATTACGAACGGGCGACGAAGAATGCGAAGGCCGCCGGGTTCGACGGCGTCCAGATTCACGCGGCGAACGGCTATCTGATCGACCAGTTCCTGCGCGACGGTGCGAACCACCGCGACGACAAATATGGCGGCACCCCCGAAAACCGTATCCTCCTGCTTCGGGAAGTGACCGAGCGCGTCGCCTCGGTCTTCGGCGCGGATCGCACCGCGGTGCGGTTGTCGCCCAACGGCGAGTCGCAGGGGGTCAATGACAGCCATCCGCTCGACGTGTTCGTGCCAGCGGCCAAGGCGCTGTCGGCCATCGGCATCGCGTTTCTCGAACTGCGCGAACCCGGCCCCGGCGGCACTTTCGGCCGCACCGACGTGCCGCGCCTGTCGCCCGCGATCCGTCAGGTCTTCGACGGCCCGCTCGTGGTCAATTCCGACTATCGCAAGAAAGACGCGCAGATCGTCGTCGATTCAGGCATCGCCGACGCGATCGCGTTCGGTCGCCCGTTCATCAGCAACCCCGACCTGGTCGAGCGCTTCCGTCACGACGCCGAGCTGGCCGACGACGAGATGAAGACGTGGTACAGCCAGGGGCCGGAAGGCTATATCGACTATCCCGCGCTTGAAATGGCGGACGCGTAACGCCACGCCGCCCTTTCGGGGCAGACACGAAAAAGGGCGGCGCTGGGACATCCCGGCGCCGCCCTTTTTTCGAAGATCCGAACCCTTACAGCTTTTCGGTCATTTCCGGCAGGATCTTGAACAGATCGCCGACCAGACCGAGATCGGCCACCTGGAAGATCGGGGCGTCCTCATCCTTGTTGATCGCGACGATCGTCTTGGAATCCTTCATCCCCGCCAGATGCTGGATCGCACCCGAGATGCCGACCGCGACATAAACTTCCGGCGCGACGATCTTGCCCGTTTGGCCGACCTGATAGTCGTTCGGGGCATAGCCCGCATCGACCGCGGCGCGGCTGGCACCGACGCCCGCGCCGAGCTTGTCGGCGAGCGGATCGATCAGCGCATGGAACTGCTCTGACGAGCCGAGCGCACGACCGCCCGAAACGATGATCTTGGCACTGGTGAGTTCGGGACGTTCCGACTTGGCGATTTCCTGACCCTTGAAAGTCGAAAGGCCTCTGTCGCCGGTCGAGGACACCGCCTCGATTTCACCCGAACCGCCTTCGGTCGCGGCCTTGTCGAACGCGGTGCCGCGCACGGTGATGACCTTTTTCGCATCCGACGACTGGACGGTCGCGATCGCATTGCCCGCATAGATCGGGCGCGTGAACGTGTCGTCGCTTTCGACCGACAGGATGTCGCTGATCTGCATCACGTCGAGCAAGGCGGCGACGCGCGGCGCGATGTTCTTGCCGTTGGTGGTGGCGGGCGCGAGGAACGCGTCGTGATGCCCCATCAGTTCGACGACGAGCGGCGCGACGTTCTCGGCGAGCGCATGCGCAAACGCCGCGTCGTCGGCGACATGGACCTTGCCCACGCCCGCGATCTTGGCGGCTTCGGCGGCGACGCCATCGACGTCCTGCCCTGCGACGAGCAGGTGGACTTCCCCCAGTTTCGCCGCGGCGGTGACCACGGCGAGCGTTGCGTCCTTGACGGTGGCGCCGTCATGTTCGACCCAGACGAGCGTCTTCACTTGGCAACTCCCATCGCTTTGAGTTTGGCAACGAGTTCGTCGACATCGGCGACCTTGACGCCTGCGGTGCGCTTGGCGGGCTCGACGACCTTGAGCGTCGTCAGGCGCGGCGCGACATCTACCCCGTAATCAGCGGGCGTCTTGTTCGCGAGCGGCTTCGACTTCGCCTTCATGATGTTGGGCAACGAGGCATAACGCGGCTCGTTGAGACGCAGGTCGACCGTGATGACGGCGGGGAGGTTCAATTCCTCGGTTTCCGAACCGCCATCGACTTCGCGCGTCACGGTGACGTTCGACGCGGTCAATTCGACCTTCGAGGCGAAGGTCGCCTGACCGACGCCGAGCAACCCGGCGAGCATCTGGCCCGTCTGGTTATTGTCGTCGTCGATCGCCTGTTTGCCGAGGATGATGAGGTCGGGCTTTTCCTCTTCGACGACCTTGGCGAGGATCTTGGCAACGCCGAGCGGCTCGACCTTGGTCTCGCTGGTGACAAGGATCGCGCGGTCCGCACCCATCGCGAGCGCCGTGCGAAGCGTTTCCTGCGACTTGGCTTCACCGATCGACACGACGACGATTTCGGTGACGCCCTTGTCCTTGAGACGGATCGCCTCTTCGACCGCGATCTCGTCGAACGGGTTCATGCTCATCTTGACATTGGCAAGATCGACGCCGCTGCCGTCCGCCTTCACGCGGGGCTTCACGTTATAGTCAAGCACGCGCTTGACCGGGACAAGTACCTTCATTCGGCTCTCTCCGTAGCTCAGACCTGTTATCCGTTCCTGGGGAGGACCCGGTCAGGCAGCATTCTTTACCTCGGCAACGATCTTGCGGGCGGCATCGCCCAGATCGTTTGCAGGAACGATGGCAAGTCCCGAATTCGACAGGATGCGCTTGCCCTCTTCAACATTGGTGCCTTCAAGACGAACGACCAGTGGCACCGAAAGGTTCACTTCCTTCGCCGCGGCGACGATGCCGTCGGCGATGATGTCGCATTTCATGATCCCGCCGAAGATATTGACGAGGATGCCCTTCACGTTCGGATCGGCCAGAATGATCTTGAACGCCGCGGTCACCTTTTCGGTGGTCGCGCCGCCGCCGACGTCGAGGAAGTTGGCGGGGAACATGCCGTTCAGCTTGATGATGTCCATCGTCGCCATCGCAAGACCCGCGCCATTGACCATGCAGCCGATGTCGCCATCCAGCTTGATATAGGCGAGGTCGTATTTCGACGCTTCGAGTTCGGAGGCGTCCTCCTCGGTCTCGTCGCGCAGCTCCATCAGATCCTTGTGACGGAACAACGCATTACCGTCGAAGCCGACCTTGGCATCGAGCACCATCAGCTTGCCGTCTTCGGTGACCGCGAGCGGGTTGATTTCGATCTGTTCGGCATCGGTGCCGAGGAAGGCGTCATAGAGTTTCGACGCGGTCGAGGCGGCCTGTTTGGCGAGATCGCCGTCGAGACCCAGCGCATTGGCGACCGCGCGGCCGTGATGCGGCATGAAGCCCGTGGCGGGATCGATGTCGATCGTCTGGATTTTTTCGGGCGTGTCGTGCGCGACCGTCTCGATGTCCATGCCGCCTTCGGTCGAGACGACGAGCGAAATCTTGCTCGACGCGCGATTGACGAGCACCGCGAGATAGAATTCCTTGGCGATATCGACGCCATCGGTGACGTAGAGGCGATTGACCTGCTTGCCCGCATCGCCGGTCTGGACGGTGACGAGCGTGTTGCCGAGCATGTCGGTAGCGGCGGCGCGGACTTCATCCTCG
>JAPKCG010000011.1 GCA_028823055.1 Sphingomonas bacterium | reverse complement strand
CAAGCTGATCGAGGAGTTCATCGTTGTGGCGCTCGTCTGCGCGCTGTTCCTCTGGCACGTCCGTTCGGCGCTGGTCGCCATCCTCACCCTGCCGCTCGGCATCCTCATCGCCTTCATTGCGATGCGCGTGCAGGGATTGAACGCCAATATCCTCTCGCTGGGCGGCATCGCCATAGCGATCGGCGCAATGGTCGACGCGGCGGTCGTCATGATCGAAAACGCGCACAAGCATCTCGAACATTGGGCACACGATCATCCAGATGAGACATTGGCGGGTGCCGAGCGCTGGCGCGTGATCACCGCCGCAGCGGTCGAGGTCGGCCCGGCGCTGTTCCTCAGCCTTCTCATCATCACGTTCTCGTTCGTGCCGATCTTCTCGCTTCAGGGTCAGGAGGGGCGCCTGTTCGCGCCGCTCGCCTTCACCAAGACCTATGCGATGGCGGGCGCTGCGATCCTGTCAATCACGCTGATCCCGGTGCTGATGGGGTTGCTGATCCGTGGCCGCATCCCGTCCGAGAATGCCAATCCGATCAATCGCGTCCTCACCCGCATCTACCGTCCCGCGCTCGACTGGGTACTGGCGCGGCCGAAACAGGCGCTGATCATCGCCGGCCTCGTCTTTGCGACCAGCCTCTGGCCGATCAGTCAGTTAGGCGGCGAGTTCATCCCCCAGATGAACGAGGGCGACCTGCTCTACATGCCGTCCGCGTTGCCCGGCATCTCGACCGCCAAGGCGGGCCAATTGCTCCAGCTCACCGACCGGCTCATCAAGACCGTACCCGAAGTGGAAAGCGTGTTCGGAAAGGCCGGCCGCGCCGACACCGCGACCGACCCTGCCCCGCTCGAAATGTTCGAGACCACGATCCGCTTCAAGCCCAAGGATCAGTGGCGCGCGGGCATGACGCAGGACAAATTGATCGATCAGCTCGACAAGGCGGTGAAGGTGCCGGGCCTCGCCAATTTCTGGATCCCGCCGATCCGCAATCGGATCGAGATGCTGTCGACCGGTATCAAAAGCCCGATCGGGATCAAGGTGGCAGGCGCGAATCTCGCCGAGATCGACCCGGCCGCGCGCGAGATCGAACAGGTCGCGAAGACCGTGCCTGGGGTGGAGTCTGCGCTCGCCGAACGGCTCACCGGCGGGCGGTATATCGATGTCGATATCAACCGGCCCGCCGCAGCGCGCTACGGCCTCAACGTCGCCGACGTGCAGTCGATCGTGTCGGGCGCGATCGGCGGAGAGACGATCGGCCAGACCGTCGAGGGACTGGCGCGTTATCCGATCAGCGTGCGCTACCCGCGCGAGCTGCGCGACAGCATCGAGGGCTTGCGAAACTTGGCCGTGCTGACGCCGGCAGGGCAGCAGATCACGCTCGGCACCGTCGCCGACGTCCGCATCACCGATGGACCGCCGATGCTACGCAGCGAGAACGGCCGGCCGGTGACGTGGATCTACATCGATGGACGCGGCGCGCCGCTCACCACCATCGTTCGTGATCTGCAAAACGCGATCGCCGCCAAGGTGAAACTGCCGCCCGGCGTCAGTGTCACCTATACCGGCCAGTTCGAGTATCTACAGCGCGCGGTCGAGCGATTGAAGATCGTCGTTCCCGCGACCTTGGCGATCATCTTTCTGTTGCTCTACGCGACCTTCAGGCGGCTCGACGAAGCAGCGCTGGTGATGGGCACGCTCCCGTTCGCGCTCACCGGCGGTCTCTGGCTGCTCTATCTGCTCGGCTACAACCAATCGGTCGCGACCGGCGTGGGGTTTATCGCGTTGGCAGGCGTATCAGCCGAATTCGGCGTCGTAATGCTCATCTATCTGAAGCACGCGCTCGCCGAGCGCGGTCCGGACCCGGACGATGCCGACGTCACAGCGGCCGTGCGCGAGGGTGCACTGCTCCGCGTCCGCCCCAAGGCAATGACGGTCGCGGTCATCCTTGCCGGGCTTTTCCCGATCCTGATCGGCACCGGGACCGGCTCGGAGGTGATGAGCCGTATCGCGGCCCCGATGATCGGCGGGATGCTGACCGCGCCGCTGCTGTCGATGCTAGTGCTGCCCGCTGCCTACCTGCTGCTGCGACGAGCTCGCCGCGTGCCGGCGACCACGTCTCCCCTACCCCGCTCAACCATGGAGTGAATTATGAAGACCATCCCTCTTATCATCGCCGCGAGCATTGCCGCGACCCCGGCCTTGGCCCAAACGATGAAGCCGATGCCCGGCATGGCGGCGAAAGCTGCGAAATCCGGTAACGGTAGTGGAGTCATCAAGGCGATCGATCCTAAGACGGCCAAGGTCACGATCCAGCATGGTCCAATCGCCGCATTGGGTTGGCCTGGTATGACGATGGCGTTCGCGGCGATGCCAGCGACATTGCTGAAGACAGTCAAGGTTGGGCAGCGGATCGACTTCAAGGTGCAGGTGACCGCTACGGGTCCGACCGTGACGGCTGTCCGGCCCCACTGATCTCGCTGCAGTCCCCGGCCAGTAGCAGGACGCGCCGGGGCCGCAGCGAGCGATCAAGAGCTCGTTCTCTCTGGAACTGCGTTGTGAGCGTCCAGTTCGACGCTTTGCTATGTGACCTGTATCGGTAATCGGGTGGGGTAAGCGGATTACTCTGCCGCTGTTGCTATGCCTGTCAAATCGACGGCGGGCACGTTTGGTACTCTGGCTTCTTTGCGCTCGGAGTAACGATCGGCGAGCTTGGTTGCGTGAGGACGCAGCAGCACCGTGAAACGGACCAGCTCCTCCATCACGTCGACGATCCGGTCGTAGTAGCTGGACGGCCTCATCCTGTCAGAATCGTCGAATTCCTTGTACGCCATAGCGACCGAAGACTGGTTCGGGATCGTGACCATCCGCATCCAGCGCCCCAGCAGGCGCAGCGTGTTGACGCTGTTGAACGACTGCGATCCGGCCGACACCTGCATCACGGCAAGCGTACGGCCCTGTGTTGGGCGCATTCCGCCCATCGCGAGCGGAAGATGATCGACCTGCGTCTTCATGACGCCGGTAATCTGGCCATGCCGTTCGGGGCTGCACCACACCTGCCCTTCCGACCAAAGGGACAACTCGCGCAACTCGTGAACAGCCGGATGATCGTCACCGGGATGCTGATCGGGCAGCGGCAAGGTGGACGGATCGAAAATGCGGGTTTCGCAGCCGAACAGTTGCAGCAGGCGAGCAGCTTCTTCGACACACAGGCGCGAAAACGAGCGTTCGCGAAGCGAGCCGTAGAGCAGCAGGATGCGAGGCGGTGGATTATCGGGACCGAGCCCGCCACCGGGTCGATCGAACACGTAACGCCGATCGAGCGCCGGCAGGTGGTCGGGATCGGGAAGTGTGCGAAGCGGCATCAGAGAGCTTTCACAAGGTACGTAGCCAATGCCGGACAAAGCGCGGTGAACTCGCGCGAGGCGGCGATCGTCACGGGCGCCGAGCTGCGATCGGCGCTGCGGTAGCCGTTCGTCCGGAAGAATGGTGCGGCTGTGTTGGTGAGAAGATGCAGGCGATCCACGCCGGTCCGGCGCGCCTCTCCTTCGAGCAGCAGGAGCATCGCTCTTCCGAACCCTGAACCGCGCCGACCGGGCATGACCACAAGGGATCGGAGCAGGCGATCGGCTCCTTCCCCTTCGAAGCCCCCGAACCCGATCAGGATGGTGTCCTCGTGGAACCGAAAAAACGCGCGGCCAGGCTCACCAAGGTCCGCAGTGGGCAGGCCGGCGACCGACAGTGTATCCGCCAGTTCGTCCAGATCTGCGGCGGGGATGGATGTGGCCGCCAGTCCCGTCATGCGCCACGCGGCCCGAGCAGGATCACGCAGGTTCCGATAAGACAGAGCGCAGCGCCGCCGACGTCCCAGCGATCGGGGCGGACACCTTCGACGCTCCACAGCCAGGACAACGAGGCGCAGATGTAGATGCCGCCATAGGCCGCATACGCCCGTCCAGCCGCATCGCTGTCCACGCGGGTCAACAGCCAGGCGAACAGAATGAGGGACGCGATGCCTGGTGCCAACCAAAGGGGCGACTTCCCCATCCGAAGCCATGCCCAGAAAGCGAAGCATCCACCGATTTCGGCAAGCGCCGCAGCAATGTAAATCAGGGCTGTCATCCAACCGAGATCCTTAGCGCCAGCGCCGCAAGCGTCACCAGCAACACCGGCACGGTGAGCGTGACACCGGCGCGGAAATAGTAGCCCCAGCCGATCCGGATGCCCTTCTGACCGAGGACGTGGAGCCACAGCAGCGTCGCGAGCGAGCCGATCGGCGTCAGCTTGGGACCGAGGTCGCAGCCGATCACATTGGCGTAGATCATGGCTTCCTTGACCGCGCCCGTTGCGTGCGCAGCGTCGATCGACAACGCGCCAACCAGAACGGTCGGCATGTTGTTCATGACCGACGACAGGACGGCTGCGATGATGCCCGTGCCGAACGCCGCACCCCATACACCGCCTTGCGCAGTACGATCGAGTAGCGCCGCCAGATGGTCGGTCAGGCCCGCATTCCGCAGGCCGTAGACGACGAGATACATACCCAGAGAGAAGATCACGACCTGCCACGGTGCGCCGCGCAGGACCTTGCCGGTCTGAATGACATGCCCCCGCCCCGCGATAACGAGCAGCAGAATTGCGCCTGCCGCAGCGACGGCGCTGACCGGGACGCCGAGCGGTTCGAGCAAAAAGAAGCCGGCCAGCAACAGCCCCAGCACGACCCAGCCGGCGCGAAAGGTCGCGGCGTCGCGGATCGCTTCGGACGGGCGCCGAAGTGCGGCCATGTCGTAGGTCGCCGGGATGTCGCGCCGGAAGAAAAGCAGCAGCGCGCCGAGCGTCGCCGCGATCGACACGAGATCGACCGGTACCATGACGCTCGCATATTCGCCGAAGCCGATCTTGAAGAAGTCGGCCGACACTATGTTGACGAGGTTGGAGACAACCAGCGGCAGGCTGGCGGTATCGGCGATGAATCCTGCGGCCATGACGAACGCCAGCGTCGCCCTATCCTTGTACCCCAGGGCGCGCAGCATCGCGATTACGATCGGCGTCAGGATCAGCGCCGCGCCGTCATTGGCGAACAGCGCGGACACCGCGGCGCCAAGCAGCACGATCAGGACGAACAGCCAGCGCCCGCTACCCCTTCCCCAGCGTGCGACGTGCAGTGCCGCCCATTCGAAAAATCCGGCCTCGTCCAGCAGCAGGCTGATGACGATGATTGCGACAAACGCTGCAGTCGCGTTCCAGACGATGTCCCAGACTACCGGCACATCGGACAAAGAGACGACCCCGGCGAGCAGCGCCACGACGGCACCCCCCATCGCACTCCAGCCAATGCCTAGGCTCTTGGGCTGCCAGATAACGAGCGTGATCGTGGCGACAAAGATCAAGACCGCAAGGAGCATCAGGCGACACGATGCCCCGAGGCATCCACCACCTGTTCGCCGTCCTCCTTGACGAATGCTCCGAGCTGTTCCCCTGGGAGCAGATCAAGCACGGCCTCCGATGGGCGGCATAGCTTTACGCCCAAAGGCGATACGACCAACGGCCGGTTGATGAGGATCGGTTGCGCCATCATCGCGTCGATCAGCGCGTCGTCGGACAGCGACGCGGCGTCCAAACCCATCTCTGCATAGGGCGTCCCCTTCTCGCGCAGCAGATCGCGGGGGCCTATGCCGGCGCGGTCGATCAACTCGGCTAAGAGCGCACGCGAGGGCGGCGTCTTGAGGTACTCGACGACATGCGGCTCGATGCCGGCATTACGGATCATCGCCAGCGTATTGCGCGAGGTGCCGCACTCGGGGTTGTGATAGATGACGATATCGGCGGCCACGGGCAGATCCTTCAGCAGCAGGGGGTGAGTTCGGCGATGAGGGGCGCGCACAACTCGGGCGAGCCGGCGCAGCAGTCTTTCACGAGAAAAAGGGTCAGAGCGCGCAGCGCGTCCAGATCGGCACGGTAGACGATCGAGCGGCTATGGCGCTCGGATCGTACCAAGCCACCACGCGCCAGGATGCCGAGGTGCGCGGACATCGTATTTTGCGGCACCCGGAGTTGGCGGGCGATTTCGCCCGCGGCCATGCCGTCCGGTTCGTGCCGCACCAGCAGGCGGAACACATCGAGACGCGTGCCTTGAGCGAGCGCACCTAAGGCGGAGATAGCGGAATCGATTTCCATTAATCCAGCATAGCGGATATGAAGCGAACCGGAAGTGCCTGATGATGGTAATTGCCGCGACTTTGCGGCTTCGACCATGACCGAGCACGCCGCACATCGCCGAACGAGCGAAATTTACCGAGACCGATCCGGCCGATCAGGGCGCGTCGGTTTACCCTTCTCGGGTTGTCCACCGCGGAGCCCAGCATCCCGTTTCGACGAGGGTGCAAGATCAGCGCGATCGTCGCGCTGCCGGTCGCTCATGAAGCCCTGTGCTTGGGCAAGCCGATGGCTAAGCGGCCCCGGCATCGCCGCGACAAAGGCCGTCACCTGCTTTGCCAACGCGCGGTCATCGTACGCCGCACTTGCGGCCAGCTTTACCGACACCGCCGCATAGGCCGACTTGATATCGCGCTGCTTCAGGATCGCACCCTTCTCCCAGGGCGCCAGCGCGGCCTGCTGGCGCGCATAGGCCTCCCCAGCGACCCGCGCAGCCTCGACGGTGCGCGGGGTCTCACCACGCTTCCCCAGGCGCTCCTTGGCCTTCTTCAGTGCCACATTGTCCGTGCGGCGCGTCACCCCGCGAGCGCGGCGGCAGGTCGCATCAGCATCGACGCCGCGTTCGCGCAATTCATGAGCAAAGGTTTCGCGCATCCGGTGCAGGTCGGCCTTGCGCGGATTGAACCGGACCCCGTCGGAGCCCGCTGCTGCGACCGTCACATGGACATGCGGGTGATCGGTGTCGCGGTGCAGTGCCAGCACGTATTTGTGACGGTCCTGCAGTTCGAGCCGCGCGAACGCGCGTACCGCCGACAGGACCTTGTCGGGATCGGTATCGGCCGGCATCGACAGCACCATCGAGATCGACGTCACCGCGTTCTTGCGTTGGGTGTCGTCATCGTCTTCCCACTCCTGGGCGCGCTCGCGCAACTCGCGAACGTCCTTCAGCACTTCGCCGGCGTCGGTCTCCACCTCGAGTTCACCGTGCCTGCCGATATACTCCATGTGGGCCGCGACATGGTCCGCGCCGCGCTGCCGGCCTGAGACTTTCACCATCACCTGCGGCGCCTTCTCGACGATCCGCTTCAACTGCGCCCGCGCCTCCGCCACCCGCGCCGCTGCCTCGCCCCCTGTCCTGCTTCCCGCGCCAAGGTTGATCACACCGATCCGCGGCCGTGTGATGCGCCGCCCACCAGAGGGCGGTTGCCAGATCCGATCGAGCTCGGTCACCGGAAAGTCGTCGATCATGACGGCGTGTGCCAGAACGACAGATCGCCAAGACGCGCCTTGTTGATCGCTGAAATCCATTCGGCGAGCTGCGCCCGCATCGCGTCGATCCGGCGCAGCTCCGGCCGAAAGTCGATCCCGGGCTGCTTGGCTGCGTAATTTGCAGCCTGGGCGATCTGGTTCACGTTCACGCCGATCCGCCTGATCTCCTCGCGGATGTTGACCAGCTCGCGCAGATCCCGCGGCGTCGGCTTTGGCTGCTGATGAATGCGCCGACGCGCGACCACCGCCAGCCAGGCGCTGCGGGTCAGCTCCATGTCGGCTGCCGCCTGCTCGATCGCTGCGAATTCGTCGGCGGTAAACATTGCCTCGATCCGCCGCGTCGCCGGCCCAGATCGCTTTGGCACCACCACCGTCTCCGGCGCGACATCGCCATCGACGATGGCCGCCACCAGCCGGCGGATCAGCGCCGACCGCCCCCCCTGCCCCGCCGCGACCGCATCGAAGCGGGCGGCGACCTCATCAGGCAATCGAAGCGAGAACACGGCCATGACCCTAGGCCTAGTGTCACACAACACCCGGCGCAAGCCTATCCTGCCCTCAAATATCTTCCTTACTTACTGGTTGCCATGGCTACCGATGGACGCTGCGATCAGAACTACGATTGGCCGGGCGTTTCAGGCACACGTTCCCCCTCCCCCGCAGCCTGCCTTCTGGTCGCGGGACGGGTCAGACGCGGAAGAGGAAAATCAGCTTACGACGCGGATTTGCTGACCTGGACGATGCGAAGCTCAGCCGCGAATACTTCCACGGGTTTGGACTTGCCCTCGAACAGGACGGCGACCTTGGCCGGGTCCGCACACGGCTCATACACGAGTGCGCCGGTGCGACCTTCGTGACTGACCGTGGCCGCACCAATGGTCGCGAGCCGAGCCTTGCCTGCCGCGCTCGATCGAACCCGCGTGGATGGAGCATCTACGCCGGCGCTCCCTGCCCCAACCGCCGCAGACGTTTGATCATCACCGATCGGAGCTTGAGTCCCCTGCCCCGCCCCGTCGGTTTCGTCCTGCGCCGCCTCGGGTGGCTGCGACAGGACGGCGACGTTGGCACGGGTGATGCGATCGACCGGCGTCTCGGCGATGAAGGCCAGCACCCGGTCGGGTTCGCGCTTCCAGATGTTGTGCAGCTCATAGACGGTGCGCAGCCCGGCATCGTCCAGCAGCGCGCGCAATTCCTCGGGCATCGCCGCTACGGCTGAATATTGCGCGATCGTCGATTTCGGGCGGCTCAGTTCTTCGGCGATCTGCGAAAGGCTCCTGCCCTCCTCGATCATCGCCGCAACCGCGCGCGCCATCTCGACGTGCGAGAGATCGACCCGCTGGTCGTTCTCGATCACCTGATCGATCACGCTGTCCTTCTCGGCGGCGCTGTCGGACACGATCGCCGGGACCGTCGCCTTGCCTGCCAGTTCCGACGCCCGCCAGCGCCGCTCTCCGAACCGCAGGATATACAGACCCTCGCCATTGACCGGCCGCACCGTGATCGGCTGGATCACGCCGCGCCGCTTGATCGAGCCGGCAAGCGCTGCAAGCTCGGTTTTGTCGAAGTGACGGCGCGGGTTGTTGGGGTCGGGCGCGATCTTCGCCAGCGGCAGTTCGATGACCTTCCGCTCGGGGATTCCCTTTTGCTTGGCGTCGCGGTTGAGCAGCGCCGTGAGATCGAGATTCTTGCTCATGCCGTCTTCTCCAGCATCCGGTCCACGATCACTTTGAATACGAGCTTCATCTCGCGGCCCGCCTCGACGGCCGCGGTTTTCTTACTCGTCCACACCGGCATCCGGTTGTGGATCGCCTCGACATAGCCCTGGCGCACCGTCAGCACGCCCGGGAACAGGAGGTCGGTCCCACCCAGATTGGCGACGAGGTTCTTGAGATTGGCCTTCTGGATGACCGAATTGCTCTGGAACATCGATGGCAGCAGGCCGAGGAAGGTCAGGTCCGTGTCACGTGCCTTCTCGACACTGGCGATCGACGACAAGAGCGAATTGATGCCGTCCATTGCGAACTGCTCAAGCTGAAGCGGCGCGATCAGGTAGTCAGCGATCAGCAGCGCCGAGAAATTCTTCGAGCCCCACGTCGGCGGCGTGTCGATGATGCAGAAATCGAACAGCGGGTGGAGCGCATCGATTGCGGTCCGCAAACAAGCCGCGGCAGACTCGAAACGCGAGTCGATCGTGCCCAGCGCCTCCGAGCCGACATAGATCGAGATCCCGGGTCCGGCAGGCGCCGGCGGCTCGAAACCCTCGTCGAACAGTGAGGCCGCCTCCCCCACCACGCGCGCCTGCCACGGCAGGCTGCCATCGTCCGGCGCATCATCAGCGCGCGCCAGCACGCTCGACGCATTGCGCTGGACGTCGAGGTCGATGAACAGCACCCGCGCATCAGCCTCGGCAAAGAACCACGCCATGTGGACGGCGATCATGGTCTTGCCGACGCCGCCCTTCTCGTTGTTGATCACGACGGTCTTCATGGCGGCAGTCTTTCGAGCGGGCGTTGGATCGGATGGCTGGGTCATGTCGCTCAGCGACGATGCGCGTCGCGCAGCGTGCGCTCGTAGAGCTCGTGCGAAGAGCGATCGCTGCGGTACGGGCCAGAACGGTGTCCTCCCCCGAACGCGATCAGCCCAAGCAGGCCGTTCCAGACGGCGAGAACCAGTCCCGCCATGACGTAGAGAATGAACGCGGTGCCCGCGAGCATCGCGAGGGTATGGACGGCAAAGTCGCGCATGAGACGCTCCTTCATGACGGGTTGTCGGATCGTGGATCGACCCGCTTGGTCGGGGAGACCGCGCAGCAACCGAGCGCGCCCTCCCCTCTTCGCCCTCTCTTTTAGCCGCGTCGTTTGTCATGGCAACCGCTACCGGCCCATCGGTGCGGTTTTTCATGTTCATTTACTCTTCGATCCCGTTTTTCGAGCTCAGAACCGCGAAATCGTCGACGACGCGATCGGTCGTGAAGATCTTCTGGCCATCGCGCTCGTAGCTCGTATCGCGCATCCGGCCGCGAACGTGGACGAGATCGCCCTTCCGCACCTTTTCGGCGACGTAGCTGCGTGTCTTCTCGCCAAAGATCGACACGCGATTCCAATAGGTGTCGTCGGTCCACTCGCCCTTCTCGTCGCGGCGCGAATAGTTCGCTGCGACCGACAGGTTCACGACATTGTCGCGCACGTCGATGCTGCCGACCCGTCCGATAAGCTGAAACTCGGCGATATTGCGCATGATCGTCTCCTTGACGTTGCTGAGCGGCGCGACCCGACATGGGAATGTGCGGACCGTCCGGACGTGGCATGTGCAACAACTACAGCCGCCTGTCTATTGTTGGACGCGTCGGAACATGGTGGAGCAATCAGGCAGTGCCGGACTGCGCGCGGCCGTAAGCCCGACGCGATCGGACGGGATCACTCCTCCCACCAGGGAACTGGCTTGCGAGCGCGTCGGCGATAGACTCGTCGATCGGGTTGTGCCGACTGGTCCATCTCGACGATGATTTGCGCTAGGTCCGCGCGCCACAGTGCCTGGCGTGTGATGATGTCGAACATAAATCCTCCGTCCGGTTCGTTGATGACGAACAGGTCCGAGGCGGGCGCGTGGAAGCGGGGTCCAGGACCGCGCACGCGGCCGCGCCAGCGGGCAGTGGGGGAGCCGAAATGCGTTAGCATTTTGGGGGAACCGCTGATCCTTGACGCCGCTTCCGGGCGCCTGCCACGCTGGGCAAACCGTAGATGACCCCCTTTACTATCGGTTGCCATGGCATCCGATTTTGCCGGTTGTCATGGCAACCGCTGCCCCGCCCGGGTTAGGCGGGACAGCCGCGGCCGCTCAATATTCCTCGGCAAGCAGGATCGTCAGCACACGGGTCGTAACCTCGGGATCAGCGGGGTCGTCCGACCCATATTCCAGCGCGCGATCGTAATAGTCGATCTTCCAGTAGAACGTGGCGTTGTCGAACGCGAAGCGGCCGAAATCGTGTTCGTCGTGCGGATCGTTGTCGGCGGTGAACGTGTCGAAGTCTCGAACCGTGCGGAGCAGTTCGGCGCGCTTGTGGAAACAGCGAAACAGACTGACGTCGCCGATCAGGGCGGCGACCCCGGCGGTCATCACGATGCGGTTATGGCCGGGACTGGTGATGTCGGCGCGAAGCGCGTCGTTCAAGGCGGCGATGGTGGCCTTTGCGACAGGCAAGGACGAGCGGCTGGCATTGGTGTCGGGCATGATGGCCTCCTGGTGCTGACGACCCCGAGGGTCCGGGGGTCTTTCGACCGGCGACACGGATGGCCGGGGCAAGTCGCGCGACCGCACCCGACAGGGTCGAAACGCAGTGGAGAAGCCCGCTTGCGGGCTTGCGGTCGTAAGCGCGCCGGCCAGGACGAGAGAGCCGCAGAGAACCCGGACCGTGCATGAGGTCAGCAGGGCAGGGGGGATCGATGCGGCAAGGGTGGACGCTCGCCTGCGCGCACGCCTATCATACGCCACGATGACAACGCACGATCAGCTGCTGACCCATTGGCCGGAGTGGATGCGGACCGCGGGGGCCTTGCTGCGCAGCAATTCGCTGGTCCGCTCGCGCTGCAGCGTGTGCGAAGCGCTGCTCAGGGTCGATCTCGCAGCGCTGGCCGCGCGCCACGGTCCCGACTGGAGCCTGATCGATCGCCGCGAGCGATGTGCGGTGGTCGGCTGTGCCGGATCGTCGGTCTTCCTCGCGTCATGGACCTATGGTCGCGCCTGGCGTGAGCTGTCGAGCGACGGTGGAGGTTCTGCCGTCATGCCAATAGGGCAGCGGGCGGGGTAGGGGACCGAGGTAAGGGATGTGCAGCAACTACCGTCGCGCCAAAAGCTATGCCCAGATGCGCGACGAGTTCAGCCATATCCGGTTGCCGGTTCGGTTTCCGGACGGCACTGCCGCGCCCAACCTAGCGCCCCAGGACGAAATCCGCCCGACGGATCAGGCGGTCGTGTTTCGCGTCCTGGACAACGGCGTCGAGCTGGTGCGGATGCGGTGGGGGTTGGTGCCGTTTTTCCACAAAAAGCCCCTTCGCGAATGGAAGGCGGCGACGTTCAATGCGAAGGCCGAGACCGTGAAGACGCTGGCGTCGTTCCGCGAGCCGTTCCGGCGCCGGCGCTGCCTGATCGCCGCCGATGGCTGGGTCGAATGGAAAGGGGAGGGCAAGCCCAAGCCCAAATTCTATATCGCGCCACGCGGTGGCGAGCCGATCTGCTTTGCCGGTCTGTGGTGTCGCACGCGCAGCGACGCGGATGGGGAGGTCGAGAGCTTCACGATGGTCACGCAGCCGCCCGGCGCGCTCAGCGATGTCCATGACCGCGCGCCCGTGGTGCTGGCCATGGCCGACTGGGCGCATTGGCTCGATGTCGATGCCGATGTCGACGACCTGCTCGGTGCCGAACCCGTCGATCGGTTCGAGGTTCGCCCGTTCACACCGCTGGCGAGCGAAGACGCCGACTTGTAAAGTCTCATGTGAGGCGTATATGAGTATCAGGTGAGAGCGCCGGGACGCGAGCGCGGATAGTGGAGATACGCACATGGCGACACAGTTTGCGACGGTCGAACATCTGCTCGGCGTACCGCCGCGGATGGGTGACGCCCGCTTAGGGCTGGCCAACTCGATCCAGAGCGGGCTGCCCGTCAGCGCGCTCGATCATCTCGCTGACGAGGTTGCGCCCAACGATCAGCGGTTCAAGTTCCGGCTCATCCCCAAGGCGACGCTCGATCGGCGCAAGAAGTCGGCATCGCGGTTGCTGACCAGCGAGGAGGGTGATCGCCTTGCGCGGATCGCCAAGGTGTTCAGCTTCGCGATGGATATCTACAAAGACAAGGACAAGGTCCGCGCGTTCCTCGGCCGGCCCCATGCCATGCTCGACGACAAGCCGCCGCTCGACGTGGCGCTGGCGACCGGGCCGGGCGCCGATGCCGTCATCAATCTGCTGGGGCGGGCGGCCTATGGCGGGGGCGTGTGAGCGCGGCCAAGGGCGCGACCACGGCCCCAGCCAAGGCCAAGGTCGGACACATCACCGACCGCGTCCTGACCTGCTTTCGGATCGGTGATCCAGACGGCATGTTCCCGATCTACGACAGCGAAGGCGCGCGGCTGTATCCGGGGCGCTGGAACACGTCTGCAAGCCCGATCATCTACACCTCGGAGCATTATTCGGCCGCGATGCTGGAGAAGCTCGTCCACAACAACGCGATCCTGCCGGCCAATCAGCATTTTGTCCGCATCACGATCCCGAACGGCACCAGCTACGAGATATTCCAGCCGGCACGTCATCCCGGCTGGGACGGCAAGCACGAGGACATCTGCAAGGCGGTCGGCGAGGCCTGGTACGAGGCGCGCGAGACCGCGCTGTTGCTGGTGCCGTCGATCCCGGCGCGGCTCGAGCGCAACATCCTGATCAACCCAAGCCACCCCCAGGCCAAGGCAATCACCACCGAGCTGCCCGAGCCGGTCTGGTGGGACGAACGGCTCTACGGCTAGGCGGCGGATAGTCCCCTCGCCCGCGCGTAACTTTGCGATAGCCCGCGCCAGCGCGGCCGGGCCGGGTTCGATGCCCGGCTTGGCCGTTCCTTCACCGCACAAGGGGAAGGGGAGGGGGCACGCGGCCCCCTCGGCCCGGTTACGCATAGGGGTCATAGGCGTTGACGATGGTTGCGGTGTCGCCGTCGAATTCGTCGGCGGTGATGACCGAGAAGTGCGTACCGGCGGTGATGACGAGCGTTGCGGCCATCAGGGTTTTGGAGAGACCGAGAGCGTTTTTGCGGGCGGTCCAGAGGTCGGTGAACATGATCGAGGCTCCTGTGAAGCCGGCGGGGTTCATCCCCGCTCGACAGGCGCCCGACGTGTCGGGGGAGCGGCCGCGATCACTTTTTTGCGGCACGCCAAAAAGCCGTAGCGAAGCGACCGGACCCTTTACGGGTTGATCGTATTAGGCCGCGCTCCCGACCAAGGATTGCGCCTTCGAGAGCGGGGTGAAGCTGCTGGCTGGGAGCCGGTGCTCACGCGCTGGACTGTCCGTCTGACGATGGTGCCGTGGAACTGGACGTTTCCTTGCCGTTCGCTTTGGACTGATCACCCGACCACGCTGGGCGACCGCTGCCACTGCGACTGTCCTAGCCGCCCTCTGGAACGAGCCCCGGGGCCAGCCCCCGACAGCCTTCGCGCCTGCCTCTCGCGAGCGATCGTTACCCAGCAGGGACGAGACGCGCGCTTGCGCGGCTCGGTCGGAGCGCAAGCGGAGATAGAGCGCGGCCCTGCAAGGGCGCGCCGACCCTCTCGATGGCAAAAGCTCTGGTCAGTGCTACATCCTCATCATGGCAACGCGACTGAAACCACCGATCGATCCTGACGACGCGCTGGCCACCACGCTCGAAAACGCCGCACGCGACGACGATGGCGCTATTGCTCGCGGGCATCTCACAGCCGGCTTCCCGATCTACTACAGCGAAGCCGACACGCCTGCGGGGGCAATCATCAAGGAATATCCCGGTGGCCGTCGTGAGTTGGTCAGCTTGGACCGTGAAGGCGAGCATTTCGTCCAAGCGATCGTGTGACGCCGCGCCTGTGGGTGTTCGCCGGTCCTAACGGTGCCGGCAAATCGACAATCGTCGATCATTACGTTGACGTGCCCATCCCGATTATCAACCCGGACAACATCGCGCGCACGCTCCCGCCCGAGTTCGGCGATACCGCTCGCCGTCTCCAGAGCGGCAAGCGAGCCGTCGAAGACCGGATGACGTTGCTTGGCGCCAGGCGGTCCTTTGGCATCGAAACGACCCTGACTGGAAACAGCGAACTCGCGCTGATGCGAAACGCGGTCGAGGCGGGCTATCAGGTCAACCTGGTCTATGTTGGCATCCGCGACGTGAGCCACTCGATCGGCCGGGTCCGCGAGCGGGTCAGCCGCGGCGGGCACGACGTACTGATCGATGACATCTCGCGTGGCTTCGATCGCAGCCTGACCAATCTGGCCATCGCGGTGCAAGCCCGCGCGGCGCCCCATAGCGGAAGCGGTATACGAAACACGAAAAAGGCCCGGTGGCGTATCGCCACCGGGCCGTGTCCGTCCTCAGAAGGGGATGTCGTCGTCGTCGGTCGTGGTGTTGCCGCTGACTTGTTCCTTGGCGGCCTTGGCGCGGGTGAGGAACGTGACCTCCTCGGCGATGATCTCGACACCGTAGCGCTCGACATTCTCGTTGTCGGTCCAGCGGGTGTAGTGGATGCGGCCGCGCACCATCACCTTCATCCCCTTGTCGACATATTGCTCGACGGTCTTGCCGACGCCGTTGAAGCAGGTGATCCGGTGCCATTCGGTGTCTTCGAGACGGCGGTTGTTGTCGTCCTTCAGGGCCTTGCCGTTGCTGTCGCGCTTGGGGCGCGAGGTCGCGAGGCTGAAGTTGGTGATCGTGGTGCCGCCCTGGGTGGTGCGGCTCTCGGGGGTGGCGCCGACATTACCGGCGAGGATGACGAGGTTCTGCATGATCGAGGTTCCTTGTTCTGGTCGTGCCCAAGGGAGTGTCCCTTCGACTACACCCCGAAAAAGGCGGCCAGGGCGGGGCTTCCACCGCAGGCGCGAAGTGGCAAGGGGAACCCCGGTACGAGGGGTGGTGCGGGCAGCCGTGGCACACGGCAACACGGCCCGACGGACCGCGGGTTGGAAGCCCCGACCGGCCGGCTTAGAGGATTGGGTGAATAAGAAGGGATCGCCCTGCCTGGGTACGCCCGACTCATGGATCCGCTATGCGGAAATGCCGCTGGATCAACGCTGGTGGACGCTTAACCCGCCGCTCGCCCGTTGGGGGCAGCACTTGGCCGACATGCTGCTGCGACCGGCCCATACGCCTGGCAACTGGCTTTTCCGGACGTCGCGCCGCTGTTCGACGCCACCTGGCCGATCGCCGCAATGGGCAGAGGCTTCGTGTAGCCTGATGACTTGACCAGGGATGAGACCGTGCGGCTCTAGCCGTCGTCCATGCGACGTAGCGACAGGAGGTCGGGCTTCGGTTGCTGGACAGCCGATGGGGGCACCGCTCGCCAGCAATTCAAGCCCCGCAGTGTTTGCCATGGCAACCGATACGCCGACAACGCGATCCAACATCTCTACGGCATCCAAGGACGCCAATACGCGCAAGCGCTGTTCGTGCGCGGGACTCGATGCAAGAAGCACGCTTTCGAGCCGGAGGTTTATTTGGACTGTCCCGCGCAGTCATGATGCTGATGCGTTTTCCGGTAATGACTCCAGACCTTCGGCATCCCGTACTCGTTATCGGAGATGAAATGTTCATCCGCATGATCGCGGTCGATGCGCTGCAGGAGCGAGGCTTCTCAATCCTCGAGGCATCCGACGCTCAGGAGGTGCTGGAAATCCTGGAGCGAACACCAGCCACCGCCATAATCTTCACCGATATCAACATGCCGGGCAAGACCGATGGCCTCGGCCTTGCAACCGAAGTCGCGAAGCACTGGCCGGATATCGAGATCATCGTCACCTCGGGCGGCGTGCGTCTCGACCCTGCCGACACCCCGGATTCGGGGAAATTCCTGCCGAAACGCTATGCGAACGAACAACTCGTCACGCTCGTGCGGAAACAGCTTGCTCGCAAGCTACCATCATCGGGCGCGTCCAAAGTCCGTCCGACTTAGCGTCGCCGTCGCTCTAAAGTCGGACCCAGCGCTCTGTCCTCAAAGGAAACGTGAGATGTCCCGCCGGCGTGATGCCGGCGGGACGATGGGTTCAGGCGACCCTGCGGTCGCCAGTGCCGTTCAGTGCGGCGGGTGGCGTACCGAGCGGCCCGCGGCGATCCACGACGCGGATGCCTGCCTTCTTGGCATCAATTACCAATCGTTCGGTCACCCCGTTGCCCTGAAAGGCGATGACGTAGCGGGGCTTGAGCGAAAGCATCTGCTCGTTGCGACGGAAGCCGGCGCGATCTCCGAGCTTGCGATCGAGACCGAAGCGGACTTGCTGGATGCCGTGCTGTTCGGCCCAGGAGGCGGCGATGCGCTCGATACCCTTCATGTCGCCACCATGGACCAGGTACATGTCGCCGACACGCTCCCGGACCGCGCCCAGGGTGCGGAGCAGATTGTCGCCAAACGCCTTCATGTCCTCATCGGTGCGGAAGGTCAGCCGCCCGCCGGCGAACACCACGGGCGTACCCTGTGCGGTATTGGCGTTGCGGATACGCTCGCGGCGAGCCTGAAGGAACGCCCGACCGTCGACGATTGCCGAGGTGACGCCGAGCGAGATGCGGTTGCCGGTCGAGGGGATCCAGGAGCGGCCGGTTTCGCGGATGTAGTGCGCCGCTGCGGTATCGCGCATCGCCTCGTAGCAGGTGGCGGCTTCCTCGATCTTCTTGGCAAGGTCGATCTTGTCCTCGAGATTGGCGGTGTTGATTTCCGACCCGTCCTGCTCGGCAATCAGCAGCCTGATCTCGTCGGTGAGGCGGTCGATGGTTGCGTGCTTCTTTGCCGCGGCCCGGTGGAAAAGGTTGACCAGGCCCCAGCCCATTTCCTCGATGTCGCGCTCGAGCGACGTATTCTGAAGGGTTGCGAACAGATCGCTCCAGATGGCGGTGGTGGTTTGTTCGAGGGCGTCGGACGAGGGCGGCGCCATCCCCGAAACGTCTTCGGCGCGGGGTTCGAGGTGCCCAAGCTCCAGTGCGCAGAGTGCTGCGGCAAGCGATGTGGTCATGGCGGAAAGCCCTTCATCTGATCGAGGCCGGCGGCCTATCCGCCGGATGCGTGCCTCCTGGACGGCCGAATAAGGGGCACCTGCACCGAAGCGCCAGCGTGAGGGGAACCGCAAAAACCGGGGTGGAGCGGGCAGCCGTGGCACACGGCAACTCGGCCCGGATTTTTGCGGTTGTAGGTGTCTCGCGGCCGCCCATGTGTCGCATCCCTCTGGCGGAAGGCTACGCCACGTCAGGTGTCGCCGGGCAGGACGGCAACCACTCTTGGTGCTGCGCGTGGGAATGGATCCGACCTCGGACCCGTCTGCGGCGTCGAGGATGGCGTCTCCCGTAGCGTGCTCGCGCACCACTACGTCCGGGTCATCCGCAACCCCTCATCGGCGCCGATCGCATCATCGAGAATATGACCAATGCTGCCCTGATCATCCTTCCGGGTTGCAGCCTTGCCTGCGCAGACCGGACTTTTCGAGACAGGAGCGGGACGGGCAGGTCGGAGACATCGGCCCCATCGAGGCGAAACGCCAAGATCGATGCTGTCGCTTCTCGACAGGGGCAAGGTGAGTGGCATGCTACAAACTAAGGTTGATACGTTCCACGATCACACGCGACGCGCCGATCGCGGCGCGCCAGTACCATATCGATAGGCCTGCCGCAGTATTCGACGTCGACGATCATGGCAGTGAAATGGACGCCACCTCCACAGGCCACGACGACGGGCCGGCGGTCAGCCATCGGCCGTATCCTTCACGACGATCGCCGCATGGACGATGCGGTAGGCCCGCTTTCGGAATGCCGGGATACGGCAGATCGCGCGACTCTCCGGATCGCGGAAGAGCGGCGCCTTGCCCTTGGGATTGGCGACCACCTCGAACCGGCTGCGGTCACTTCCATCGCTGAACCGCATCGGCTCATCGAAAATGATCGTCTGCCCCGGCTTCGGGGTCGGCTTCGCCTTCTCAAGCTTGCGCCGAACGAGGTTGGCGCGGCACCGCAGGCGCCACTCGATCGCGTGACGGTAGTCGGTCTCGGTCAACTCATCGAGGATCGAGGCGGGGCAATCGCTCTCGTAAGGCCCCACTGTCTCGTCCATATCCTTGTAGCCGAACGTGCACCCGTCGCGCGCGCCGGTGCTGGTCTTGGTAAGACAGATGACGGCAAACACCTGTCGTTCGCCGCTCGCTTCGATGCGCTCGCAGGCAGCGTAATAGGTCGACCCGACCATGGATGATGCGAGGACCGTGAGGCGATGCTGTTCGCGCTCGTAGGTGAACTGATTATCGAGATAGGCGCGAGGGGTGGCGTGGCCGCCCATATCGCGCATGAAGAGCCAACCCATGAGGAGTCTCCTGGTATGTGAAGATCAGGCGGCAGCGGCGAGGCGCGGAGCGCCGACGTCGCCGTTTGCGGCGGTGAGCCGGCGCTGGAACGCCGCCGTGTCCAGTAGCTCGGCAATCGGCGCACGCTGGACGGGCCCAGCGTGTTCGCCGCTCCGGCAGCGGTTGAAGGTGATCTCGCTGTCGGGAAGGAAGCTGCGCGGAACGACGCGGATCGACAGGTCCGCGTGGCACAGCTCGGTGGTGCCGTCGTCATCGTCGCGGCCCATGGCGGTGTTGATGCGCACATCGTTTGAATTGAGCCCGATCGCCTCGGCGAGTTGGGCGAGCGCGCGGCGCGCCTGATAGTGAAACGTCGTTTTGCCGGATAATCGCCGCCCACCGAGTTGCCGGCAATCGCGAGCAGCGCCGGCGATGCCTCGACGGTCGAGCGATCCAGTTGGCAGCGACGGCGCAATTCGCTGACGCTGGGTGCCGCCCGCTCGGCGGCGTCGGCGAGGCTCCGGATCAGCAGCAGGATCGAGGCGTCGGCGGCGATCGACTTGCCGGCGCGCCGGCAGTCGTCGACCGCAGCGTTGAGCGCGTGCAGCGCGCTTGGCACGGATTCGAGACCTGTGGGCGCAAGCGCCTGATTATGGCGATAGAGCGTGTCGTAGAACATGGAAGAACCCTCCGGAGCGCCGGAGCGCGCTCACAAAGGCCGAAGGCTCCCTCTCCTCAATCGGGGATGGGATGATGCGACCAGTCGTCGGCTAGGATATTGCGTGGCCGGGTACGATCTGCAAGCCGGGCGGCACGGCATCAGCATTGTCGAAATATGCGACGATCGCGTCGGCTGAGCCCAACCGCACGACGGTTTCACGATCGATCACCACGACATCGTCGTCGGTCGACGCATAGGTTCGCACCTCGCCCTCGCCGGTGAAGACAGCTCGTTCGGCACCCCACGTGCCGCAATTGGACTGGTGCCAGCGGGCGAAGGACAGGCGATGCTCGACACAGAAGCTTTCCAGCTCCCTGAATTCGCCCCACGCGACCTCGCTCGCCATCAGCATGAGCGGTCCGTCTGCGGGCAGATCAGCGATGGTGAAGGGCTCGCCGTCCCATTCGGGTGCCAGCGCCTCATTCTCGATAAGTCCGACGAAGATTTCGAGAAGGGCGGAGGGGAGGGTGCCGCCTATCGTGATCGTTGCTGCCACACGGTCGACCATATCCTATCTCCTGTTATTATCAGTTTGGTTGGGTGAAAAGTCTGTCAAATCGGCCCTGCGCTGTCGCCGAACGCCCCGGCTGGAAGCGCCCACGGCTGAGCCAGGATGGGAAGGCGCCAGTCAGGATCGTCGGCCTGCGCCAGGTCTTCCGGGTGCAAAGTGGCGGCGGGGAACGGGGTGCCGCGATCGGCGAGCTGGACCACGCCCAGAGCACGATGGATCGTCTTGCCGCTGGCGGCCTCGCGGACCGCGATCCGGTCGAAAGCAGCAGGAAAAACGAGGCGCAGCGTCGCCCATTGGTCAGGGGAGCCGAAGATGCAGGCGCGGCAAGACAGGCGGCCCCATCCCAGGACGTAGGCCGGGTGGGGGCGAATGCCGGACGCGGCGATGGTGTCCCAAACCGTGCGTTCGGACCAGTCATGGACCGGGCGCCAATGGTCGACCGCCCGCGCGCGGGTGGATGTGCGGTGCGGCTCGAACGCGGCATAGCGCGCGCGAGACGGGCTTTCCTCGGCGCGCTCGCCGGTAATGACCAACGTCCGGCTATCGAGAAAGCGTGGCTGATTGCGGATCGCGGCCGCCAGGACGTCGATCTTGAGCGCGGGGCTGCACCAGCGCACCCGGAGATCAGACGATGTCTGGGGAAAGAGCCCGCGCGTACCGGCAGGGCCGTTGCCTCCGGCACGGCCGATGCCGGTCGGCGTCTCGAACAGGATGGGTGCGGTCGGCGCGTCGTCGCGCGCCAGTTCGCGCGCGAAGCCGCCTTCGCGCCACGAGACGTAGAGAGCGATCTCGAAATGATCGGCGATCGCGCGGACATAGGCGGGCGTGCACGGCCAATCCATGAAGGTCGGGCCGTGGCCATCGACATCATGGTGATGCAGCTCGATCGCGTGTGCCGGCACGCCGAGGCTGAGGAGGTGGAGCAGGGCGGCAAGGCTGTCCTTGCCGCCACTGAACGCAACGACGAAGCGCCGGTAGGCGCCGAGGTCGGGGAGGGCGGCCGGAGCGGTCATGCCGCTTCACGGATCTGTTCCTCAGGTTCGGCCGAGGCGTCGAGGCCGGTCGCGCGGAGCAGATAACCGGCTGCGGCTTCGGCCTTTGCCGCGGCAGTCATGATCGCGCGGCTGTCCTTGCGCAGCACCTTCAACCACGAGCCGATATAGGCGGCATGGTCGTCCATATGCGACGTCGGCAGACCGAGATCGGCACCGAGCAGCGCTGAGGTCATCTCGGCGCACATTTCCTCGAACGCGTAGGCGTCGTCGCCGAAGCGCTTGCCGAACGTGCGATCGAGCCGGTCGGGGTGGCCGCTCCAGTGGCCGGCCTCATGGGCGAGCGTCGCGGCGAAGTAGGCGCGCGTCGAGAATAGCTCGACGGGCGGCATGGTGATGCTGTCGGCGATGCGGTCGTAGAACGCGCGATCGCCGCGCATATGAATTGTCGCCGGCAGGGCATCGATGAAGCGTTGAGCGCGGTCCGGTAGCTGGTCGACCGGGGGCACCGCAGTGACCGGGCTGGGATAATAGTCGGCCCCAAGCCCGTCGATCTGATCGCAGTTGAACACGGCGTAGGAGCGCAGCACGCGGCGCATCTCGTCGGTCGTATCGCCGGTGACGACAGACTCGACGGTCTTGCTGTAAGATTTGTAGAAGATGGCGATCTGCGAGCGCTCGCCCTCGCGAACCTGGCCGCCGAGCACCTGCGCCTGCTTGTACGTCATCCAGGTACGCGAGTTGTAGCCGGCGCCCTCGGCGCACAGCCACAACCAGAAGCAGTTGATGCCCTTGTAAGGGTCGCCGGTCGCGCGCAGCGGACGACCGCCAAGGCCGGGGCGCCATGGCTTGACCCAGGGGCGCACCCCGGACTCGAGCTTGTCGATGATGGTGTTGGTGATGATGTCGGCAGGCGACGGTTTGTCGGCGGTGTGTGCCATGACACATTCTCCTGAGAAGCGGGTTGAAGCGAACTCGCGTCGGCATCCTTCCCTCTCGAAGGGCGGCGTCGGGTCACAAAAAGAGGGGCGACACTCCGCGAAGAGTGCCGCCCCCAGTCGCCTCGAACTCGCGTGGTGGGAGGGCTAAGCCGCCTCGCTCAGCTCCTGGTCGTCGTCCTGATCGCCGATGCTGTCGTCGGACAGGAGATCGACATCATCGTCGTCGATCTCCTCGTCCTCGGCGGGATCACTGCCGTCATCGCCATCGACGAAGCTGGAGCGCAGCGCCGTCCTGGCCGGTTTCTCGATGGCGTCGAACCGCATCGCGTCGGGCAACCAGGCGGTCGCCTTCTCGCGGATCTCGGCCTCGACGATGCCCTGGCCGTTGCACAGCGACGCGCACGTCGCGGCAAGGTCGCCCTTCTTGGCGTCCTTGTAGCGGCCGCGCAGGATC
>JAPKCG010000228.1 GCA_028823055.1 Sphingomonas bacterium | reverse complement strand
CCAACGACTATTTCGTGAACATGCTCGACATGGGCACGGCGTGGAAGGAAGTCGACGAGAGCGGCGACGAGGAATATGTCGGCACCGATCGCGCATCGGGCGAGAAGAAGTGGACCGCGACGCGGACCGACCTCGTTTTCGGATCGAACTCTCAGCTGCGCGCCATCGCGGAAGTCTATGCATGTGCGGATTCGGGCGACAAGTTCGTCGCCGATTTCGTCGAGGCATGGACCAAGGTGATGAACGCCGATCGGTACGACCTGACGGCGTAAGCCGTTGGACCGGAAATGATCGACGGGCCAGCCCTTCGCGGAAACGCGGGGGGCTGGCCTTTTTTCTGTTCGTGCCCCCCGGCGCTATTTCATCGGGATGGGTTTGCCCATCGCCATGACATAGGCAATGTGCGTGACCGCTGCGGGGTCGGTCAACGGGTCGCCATCGACCGCGATCAGGTCCGCGCTCTTGCCCGGATCGAGCGTGCCAGTCTCTGCCGACAAGCCCATCAGATCCGCGCCGCCCTTCGTCGCGGCGATCAGCGCGTCACGAAGCGTCATGCCGCCCTTCGACACCATCAGCGCGATCTCTTCGGCATTTTGCCCATGCGGAAAGACGCCCGCATCGGTCCCGAGCGCGATTTTGACGCCGCCTTTATAGGCGCGGTTGAGGCCGACACCCCATGCCTCGAACGCCTGTTGCGCCTTCTTTTCGCTCGCGGGCTGGAGGATGCCCTTGCCGATCATCTCGACCGCGCCGCGAAAGGCGAGGAGCGTCGCGACATAATAACTGCCGTGCGCCTTCATGTCGGTGACGCCCTGAGCGTCGACGAAAGTGCCGTGTTCGATCGAATCGATCCCGGCGCGCACCGCCGCGTCGATCCCCTTCGCGCCATGCGCGTGCGCCGCGACCTTCAGGTGCAGTGCGTGGGCGGTGTCGGCGATCGCCTTCATCTCGGCATCGGTGAAATGCTGTTCGAGCCCGATATCGCCCGCATCGAGGACGCCCCCCGTCGCCATGATCTTGATGAAGTCGACGCCCTCGGCGGACAGGCGGCGTACCGCCTTGCTGCATTCGTCCGGCCCGGTGCAGACGGTGAACATCGCGGGGTCGTGCGCGATGGCGTCGCGCAGTTCGGGCGACAGGCCGACGCCGGGATCGGCATGGCCGCCGATCATCGACAGCGGCTGGCCCGATATTTCGAGGCGCGGCCCCGGCACGCTGCCGTCGCGGATCGCATCACGGACTGCGATCGCCGAATAACCGCCCGATCCCGCGTCGCGCACCGTCGTGAAGCCCGCGCGCGCGGTAATCAGCGCATTCTTGACCCCGGTAATCGCGGCATAGTCTTCGGAATATTTGGGCCGCAGCGTTTCATACCAGGGGAGGCCTGCATCGCTTGTCAGATGGACATGGACATCGATCAGACCCGGCATGACCGTTTTCGTGCGCATATCGACGACGATCGCGCCTGCTGGGACGGTTGCGCCTTCATCGATCCGGGTGACCCGTCCATCGGTGACGATAACGGTCGAGGGACCGCGTGCCGGTTTGGCGGCGTCGACGATCAGATGCCCCGCCTGAATGGCGTAGGTTTCGGCGCTGGCGGCGGTCGAGACCAAGGTGATGGCAGCGATGGCGATGAATTTGAACATTTATCTCTCCCCTGTTCGGCGAGAGCTTATGGTCAGTTTGGGAGGCTGTCACCGATGGTTTTGGGGTGTCAGCTGATCAGATTTTTCAAGGTCTCGATCCGGTCCGCTTCCGCGGCGGGCTTGTCCGTTCTGATCCGGGCGATGCGGGGGAAGCGCATCGCGAGGCCAGATTTGTGGCGTTTCGAATCGTGGATCGAATCGAACGCGATTTCGAGGACGAGCGACTTTTCGACTTCGCGGACGGGGCCGAAGCGGTTTAGCGTGTTGGTGCGGACGAATTTGTCGAGCATCTTCAATTCTTCATCGGTGATGCCCGAATAGGCCTTGCCGACGGGGAGCAGTTCGCCGCCGTCTTCGGAAGGGGCCGTCCAGCAGCCGAAGGTGTAATCGCTGTAAAAGCTCGACCGGCGGCCACTGCCGCGCTGGGCGTACATCATGACGCAGTCGGCGGTCAGCGGATCGCGTTTCCATTTATACCACAGGCCTGCCCGTCGCCCGCCGGTGTAGGGGGAATCACGGCGTTTTAGCATGACGCCCTCGATCGCGGCATCGCGCGACCCCGCGCGGATCGTTTCCAGATGGGTGAAGTCATCCGCCTCGATCACCTGGCTGATGTCGAACCGGTCGGGATCGAGGCGGGGGACGAACGCTTCGAGGCGCTGACGGCGTGTCGTCCAGTCCAGCGCGCGGACATCCTCTTCGCCATCGACGAGAATGTCGTACAGGCGGACGAATGCGGGATAGTCGGCGAGCATTTTCTTGCTCACGACCTTGCGCCCCAGACGTTGCTGGAGCGCGTTGAAGCTGGCGGCACCGCCGCCTTTATCGAGCGCGCCGCCTTGGACGTCGCCCTTGACCAACAGCTCGCCATCGACCGCGCCGGGTTCGGCAAAGGCGGCGGCGACGTCGGGAAAGCTGGCGGTGACGTCATCGCCCGTCCGGCTGTAAAGCCGTGTCTCGCCGCCGGTTTCATTGGCGACGTGGACGATCTGGACCCGGATGCCGTCCCATTTCCATTCGGCGGCATAGTCGGCAAGGTCGACGCGCAAATCTTCGAGCGGATGGGCGAGCATGAACGGTCGAAACACCGCGATGTCACGCGGTGTCGGTTGCGGCCCGGTGCCCTCCGCCCAGGCGAACAGCGCGGCATAAGGCGGATCGATGCCGTGCCAGATTTCCTCGACCGCCTCGACATCGAGCCCGAAAGCTTGCGCGAGAGCGGTTTTGGCGAGACGGGCGGAAACACCGATGCGCATACCCCCCGTCGCCATCTTGAGCAGTGCATAGCGTTCGTCGGCGTCCGACCGGTCGAGCATCGCCGCCAGCGCGCCGGTGGCATCGCCGCGCGACAGGCGCATGAGCGTTTCGACGACCTGTGTGACCGACAGTGGCTCTGCATCGGGGATATGGTCGGGGGTTGGCCAGAGCAGCGACACCGTTTCGGCGGTGTCGCCGACATAATCGCGGCTCATCCTGAACAGGACGGGGTCGACGCGCTGTTCGATCAAGCCGCGCACGACGGCTGGCTTGACGCCGGGAATGTCGATCTCGCCGGTCAGCGCCGCCATTGCCCAACCGCGATCTGGGTCGGGTGTCGCCTGCAGATAATCCGCAATCAGTTTCAGCTTCGCATTGCGGCTCCGCGTATAGATCAGCGAATCGATCAGCGCGGCAAAGTCATGCACGCGGGCGTCAGTCGATCACGTCCTTCACCGCCTTGCCAGCGATCAGTCCCAGCACGAGGAAGATGACGAATAGCGCGAGCGCGATGAAGAAGAGGATCTTGGCGATACCGATAAAGGCGCCGCCGACACCGCCGAAGCCGAGCAGCGCAAGCACCGCGCCGATGACGAGGAAAAGGAAGGCTAGTTTGAGCATGTCAGTATCTCCCCAATTAGGCTTTGCGGCTTGCTTCGAACAGGAACCAGGCACGCTCTTCGGCCTGATCGGTCCATTCGTCGACGATACCGCTGGTCGCATTGTCCTTTGCGGCTTCGGCGGCGTCCTTCACCGCGCGAAATGATTCGACCAGCTTGAGATTATCGTCGCGCAGTTCGCCGAGCATCGTGTGCGCATCGACGAAATCGGAATCGTTATCGCTGATCGTCTGGCGGCGACTGATATCGCCGATCGAGCGCAACGTCGTGTTGCCCGTCTTGCGCACGCGTTCGGCGACCGCATCGGTCACCCCGAGGATCTGTGCTGCCTGATCGTCGAGCATCAGGTGATAGTCGCGGAAATGCGGACCGGAGACGTGCCAGTGAAAATTCTTGGTCTTGAGATAGAGCGCGTAGCAATCTGCCAGGCTGGAATTCAGCGCATCGGCGACGCCGCGCGTGTTTGACAGGTCGGTCGGCGTATTGAGCGCCGGATTGGTCTTGGTGGACATGGATGCTCCTGCAAGTGCTAGGGTTCACATTCATGAACGTCACGGGTGCGAAATGGCTCCCGTCAGCTTTACCGGTCATTGTGATCGAGGCGTCAGATCAGTCCCGTGGCCGACAGCGCAAGGCCGAGGCCGCTGACGAGAAAGAGGATCGAGATGATCCGGCGCGCGGTGACGAGCGGCAGCGCGAGCCAGTCACGTTCCCCCAAGATCGCGGCGGCGGCGATCGGCACGAGCGATCCGGCGGTCGCGCCGATGACCGCGAGCCACGGCATCGTCGTGCGCGCGGCGAGGGCGAGTACGACGAACTGGATGCCGTCGCCGAAGGCGAGGATGAACAGGCCCAGAAAACTCGTCGCCATTGCGCCAAGTCGCCAGCCGGTCAGGCGGTCGGGGGCCTTGATCCTGCCGACGACGCCGGTGCCGAGCAGGATCAGCGCGATCGCGAGGAAGAGCTGTTTTGCCTCTGGCGTCAATTTGGGGGCGAGTAACGCGCCAAACGTCGCCGCGATTGCGCCGGCCGCCGCCAGCGCCAGCGCCGCCATCGTGACCACGACGAAGGGTTTGCGATACCGATCGGCGAGAATCGCGGCGAGCCAGGCGATTCGGTCCCCGACCTGCGCGAGTGCGGCGACGATAAGCGCCGCCATCAGGGCATCCATCAGCGATGCCCGGCGGGATCAAGGATCGAAAGAGTGGCGACGATCACCCCGCGAGGCGGACCGAACACGCGGCGGCGAAGGTGTCGCATGCCTCGACATCCTGACGTTCGCTGACGACCGCATCGCTCAGGACCGACAACCAGCTATGCACCAGCGCGCCATGTTCGCCGCGCGACAGCGCTGCGCCGAGGAAATGGGCGACGGTCACTGCGGGATCGAGCCCGTTGCGATGGGCGATCGCGCGAATAGCGTCGATATCGGGCGCGAGTTCGCTCGCGCGGGTATAGGGTGCCCTGACGTCGAGCGCGGCGATCCGCGCCGCGAGTTCGGCCTTGACGCCGGAAAGGTCGGTGTTGCCCGCTGTTTCTTGTCGTTCGGTCTGCCCCATGAAATCATTCCCTGTCGTGCCCCGGTCGCAACGCCTGTTGCAATGCCCGGGTTTGCGCATCCGTGATGCTGCGCCCAAAGTGGTAAATGGGCGGTAAAGATCATCCTTTGGTTGACTCGTCGCCGTGGTTACGCCATGCGCCGTCACTGATTGAGCGGTGGCCTGCGGCTGCCGCTCTCATTGTTTTTGCAGGATTGGGGCTCATGGCCAAGCCGACTACCGTCAAGATCAAGCTCGTCAGCTCCGCTGATACCGGATTTTTCTACGTTACGAAGAAGAACCCGCGCACGCAGACCGAGAAGATGAGCTTCCGATC
>JAPKCG010000227.1 GCA_028823055.1 Sphingomonas bacterium | reverse complement strand
CTCGATGTACGAGGCGGGGCTGCGCGACACGGCGCTGCCCGTCGACACCGCGCTGATCGACGGCGAAATCGTCGCGCTGAAGGATGGGAAACCCGATTTCTCGACGCTCAAGACCGCGATCGCGTCGTCCGGTGACATGACGCTCTTCGCGTTCGACTTGCTCAGCCTCGACGGCGAAGACCTCACCAGCTTCGGCAATGCGGATCGCAAGGAACGGCTGCGCGCGATGCTGCCCGCTGGCGACCGCATCCAGTTCGCCGAACATATTCTCGGGTCGGGCGAGGAATTGTTCGAGACGATGTGCCGCGAGGGACTCGAAGGCATCGTCTCGAAACGCGCCGACGCCCCCTATCGCGGAAAACGAACAAAGGCATGGCTCAAGATCAAATGCACGCACCGCCAGGAGTTCGTCATCATCGGCTGGCTGCCATCGACCAAGCGGCGCGGGTTCAAATCGCTGCTGCTCGGCGTCCATGAGGACGATCAGCTACGCTATGCGGGCAAGGTCGGCACCGGTTTCGACACCGACACGATGGACACGATCGCGACACAACTCGCGCGAATCGAACGCAAGACGCCGCCCGTCCCCGTTCCCGCGCCTAAAGCGGCAGTGCGCGGCGCGCATTGGGTAACCCCCAAACTCGTCGCCGAAATCGCCTATGCCGAGGTCACGCCCGACGGCGTCCTGCGCCATTCAAGCTTCATCGGCCTGCGCGGCGACAAGGCCGCCACCGATGTCGTCGCCGAACGTGCCCAACCCGCGCCCCCTTCCCCCGCATCGTCGGTGACGGTCAGCAGCCGCGACCGCGTCGTCTTTCCCGATTCGCGCCTGACCAAGGGCGATCTTGCCGATTATTACCAGGCGATCGCCCCCGCGATGCTCCCCTGGACCGCCCGCCGTCCCGTCAGCCTCGTCCGCTGTCCGCAGGGCCGCGCGCGCCAATGCTTCTTCCAGAAACACGATGCTGGCAGCTTTGGTGACCATGTCCACCATGTCGACGTGACGGAAAAGGACGGCAGCGTCGAACCCTATCTCTATGTCGACGATACCGACGGGCTGATCGCGTGCGTCCAGATGGGGACGATCGAATTTCACGGTTGGGGTTCGCGGATCGACCCCCTCGAATGCCCCGACCGGATGATCTTCGACCTCGACCCCGACGAGGCGCTCGATTTCGACGATACCAAACGCGCGGCCGACTATCTCAGGAACCAGCTCGCCGAACTCGGCCTCGTCAGCTTTCCGCTGCTGTCGGGGGGCAAGGGCGTCCATGTCGTCGTGCCGCTGACACCGCGTGCGGATTGGCCCGCGGTCAAGGATTTCGCCGACCGCTTCGCCCGCGCGCTCGCCGCTGCCGAGCCCGACCGCTTCGTCGCGACGATGAGCAAGGCGAAACGCAAGGGGCGGATCTTCATCGACTGGCTTCGCAACCAGCGCGGCAGCACCGCGATCCTCCCTTATTCGGCACGCGCGCGCAGCGGCGGCCCCGTCGCCGCGCCGGTATCGTGGAGCGAATTGCGCGACATCGACACCGCCGCCCGCTGGCACGTCGGCGATCAGGCCGAATTGCTCGCGCGGGTCACCAGCCGCGCGCTCGACGGCTGGGGTGTCGCGGATCAGCGTCTGCCCGACCTGTAACGTCCCCCGGCGGCACCGACTCGCAACCCATTCGGGTTTTGCCCGTTATAGCCGATATCGGTTGCGCCACCGTCACGAACCGTGAACAGACAAGCGCGCGACCAACCGGGGACACACCATCACGATCATGGCCACGCAGCCAGCCCCTTTTTTCGATGCCGCCACGCATGCCGAGCGATGGATGGCGGAATATCGGACGCGCCACACCGATGACGGCGGTCGCCGTGGCGATGTGATGAGCGACGATGCCGCGTGGCAGGCGATGTTCCGCGAACTGGCAAGTGTCGCTGGCGACGATCTCGGCCATGCCCGCGACCGCGTCCAACGCCATGCCGCCGATATCGGCACTGGATTTCGCATCATCGGCGAAGAGGATGAGCGCCCCTGGCCCGTCTCCCCCGTTCCGTTGCTGATCGATGCCGACGAATGGCGGCATATCGAACGCGGGACGATCCAGCGCGCCGACCTGCTCGAAACCGTCGTCGGCGATATCTATGCGGAGGGCAAACTCGTCGAACGCGGGCTGATCCCCGCCGCACTCGTCACGGGCAGCCCCTATTTTCTGCGTCCGATGGTCGGGCTCGACCCGCCCGGCGGCAAGCATCTTCATTTCGTCGCCTTCGATCTCGGGCGCGGCCCGACGGGCGAATGGCGCGTCCTCGCCGATCATCTGCGTGCACCGGCGGGCGCGGGCTATGCACTCGAAAACCGGCTCGCGGTCAGCCGCACGCTCGGTGGGCTACAGGCGCGGCTGAACGTCCAGCGGCATGCCCCCTTCTTCGCCGCCTTCCGCGCGGGGATCGCCGAATTATGCCGCCGTGCCGATCCGCGCATCGGACTGATGACGCCGGGTCGCTTCAACCCCAGCTATCCCGAACAGGCGCATCTGGCGCGCTATCTCGGGCTGTTGCTCGTCGAGGGTGCCGATCTCGCCGCGCTTGAGGACGTACTATACGTCCGCACGATCGCGGGGCTGAAGCGGGTCGATGCGCTCTGGCGGCGGGTCGATCCCCGCCTGCTCGATCCGCTCGCGTTCGATTCGCATTCGCAGATCGGCGTCGCCGGGCTGATCGATGCCTATGCCGCGGGCAATGTCGTCCTCTCGAACGCGCCGGGCGCGGCGCTGCTGGAGGCGCGCGCCTTTGCCGCCTTCCTGCCGCAACTCGCGGTGCGGCTGTGCGGCGAAGAACTCATCATTCCCAATATCGCGACTTGGTGGTGCGGTCAGCCGAGCGAACGCGAGCGCGTGATCGAGGATCTCGACAGCCTCCTGATCGCGCCCGCTTTCGGTGCGCCGCCGCTCGGCCTGCCCGGTGGCCGCGCCATCGCGGGGGTCGATCTCGACCCGCAAGCGCGCGCCGCCTTGCTCGTCGATCTCGAAAAACGGCCACAGGATTATATCGCGCAGGAAGTCGTCCGGCTGTCGACGATGCCCGTCGTGATCGAGGATGTTTTGGTGCCGCGCCCCTTCACGTTGCGCGTGTTCGCCGCGCGTGATGCGGACGGCCAGTGGGTCGTGATGCCCGGCGGCTTCGCACGGATCGGCGATGGCCCCGACCCGCGCGCGATGGTGATGGGCGAAGGCGTGTTTTCCGCCGATGTCTGCGTACATGGCAGCGATCCTGTCGAAACGACGTCGCTGCTGCCGCCAACCGATTCGCTTCAGATCCGCCGCAATCCGGGCACGCTGCCCAGCCGCGTCGCGGACAATTTCTACTGGCTCGGTCGCTATCTCGAACGCGGCGAAGCCTTGCTCGCTGCGATCCGCGTCATGCTCGGCAATTCGATCGATGCCGATGGCGGTGGCGCGCTCGCGCCCGAAACGATCGGGAAACTTGTCGGCCTGATCGTCGGCGGCGGTGCCGCCAACCACCCGCCCTCGCTCCGTCGCGCCGACCTCACCGCCTTCGCCCGCGCCGCGATGGAGGATGAGACGATGCAGTCGGTCCTCTCGATCAACCTCAGCGCGCGCAACATCGCCGACGGATCGCGCGACCGACTGTCGCCCGACATGGTCCGCCTGCTCGAAGCGCCGTTTCCGACGCATCGCGGGATGCTCGACCGTGCCGGCTCGCTCCAGCGTCGCTATGCCGCGATCGCGGGGCTCAGCGCCGAACATATGGTGCGCACCGACGCCTGGCGCTTCCACGATCTCGGGCGCCGGATCGAACGCGCCGCCGCGACCGTCCGCGCGACGCGGCTATTCGGCATGCCGGGCGCGAATATCGACGATCTGTCGACCTTGCTCGATCTTGCCAACAGCCAGATCAGCTATCGCCAGCGTTACCTGACCGGCATCGCGCGCGTGCCCGTGATCGATCTCGTCGCGCTCGACCCCGGCAATCCGCGTGCGATCGCGTATCAAACTGCGCGTATTTCCGAACGGCTCGGCGAACTCCCCGTCCTCGGCGACGACGGCATGGCGGAACCGCAACAGGCGGGCGCGACCGCGCTCAACGCGATTTTGACGACCGCGACCGCCGCGACGCTCGATGCGGAAACGCTCGGCGATGTCGAACGGCGCCTCATTCAGGTGTCCGACGCGCTCGGCCATCGCTATTTCCTTCACGGTGCCGAACCGTTGCGCTCGCACGGTCTGACCCTGGCGTGATGGGGCACCAGCCATGATCTACGACATCCGCCACATCACCCGCTTCGACTATGGCGGTCAGGTGAAGTTCGCGCGCTGCAACCTGCGCCTTCAGCCGATCGACTGGCCGGGCCAGCGCCTCGAATCCTACGCGCTCGATGTCGAACCCGCCGGGCGCCTGTCGCCGGGCCGCGCGGAGGCGGGGCTCGCCAACGTCACGCGCCTCGTCGTCGACAGCCCGGTGCGCACGCTGACGATCGAAAGCCGCGCGCGGATGATCGTCGACCGCCTCGTCCCCGTGCCGCAGCCCGACGACCCGACGCTGGCGGAGGTCGCGGCCCTCGCCCGCGCCAGCCGCGATCTCAGCGCGGCGGGACCAGCCAATTATCTCTTCCCCTCGCCGTTGATCCCGCTCGACCGCGACATCGCCGACTGGTGCGCGCGCGATCTCGATCCGTCGCGCGGCGCGCTCGACGCGGGCATCGCGCTCGCCCGCCGGATTCAGGAGGAATTCGAATTCGACGCGACCGCGACGCTCGTCGACACGCCCCCGCACGACGCCTTCCTGCAGCGGCGCGGCGTGTGTCAGGATTTCGCGCAGATCATGATTACCGGCCTGCGCGCCGCGGGTCTGCCCGCCGCCTACGCCTCGGGCTATATCCGCACCATCCCGCCCCCCGGCGAGGCGCGTCTCGTCGGCGCGGATGCGACGCATGCCTGGGTCCTGCTCTGGTGCGGCCCCGTCCAGGGCTGGGTCGGGGTCGATCCGACCAACGGCATCTGGATGGCAGGCGACCATATCGTCATGGCGGTCGGCCGCGATTATGCCGAGATCGCGCCCGTCGACGGCGTGGTCCTCGGCTCGGGCGCGCAGGACATGAAGGTCAGCGTCGACGTCGCCCCGATCGACGAACCGCTATCGGAACCGGCGATCGCGTAATTGCGCTTTGCCGCGCACTACCCCACATAGCCGCCTAACACACCGACCGCCTAACATACCTACGGGGACCCGATGGCCGATCCATATCAGACCCTGGGCGTCGCAAGGGGCGCGTCCGAGGCCGACATCAAGAAAGCGTATCGCAAGCTCGCCAAGGAGCTTCATCCCGATCGCAACAAGGATAACCCCAAGGCGTCGGAACGGTTTTCGACCGTCACCAACGCCTATGACCTCTTGACCGACAAGGACAAGCG
>JAPKCG010000226.1 GCA_028823055.1 Sphingomonas bacterium | reverse complement strand
GTCGGTGACCGGATGGAACGCGACATCCTTGGGCAGCGTGCGCTGACCGTCGACCATCACGACCGAATTCATGAAATGGCCCGTCATGAGCGCCTTCATAAGCGCCTTTTCCTCAAGATGAACCGGGCGGGGTTCCTGGTTATTGCCATAGATCACGGCGGGCACGCGGCCATTGCGGCGCAGATCACGGGAGGCTCCCTTGCCAACCCGGTCACGCGTCTCGGCGGCGAGCGTCAACTGGTCGCTCATCAATATTCTCCGAAAGACGTAAAGGTTATTTCCGCGCCACGCCTCCAGGGATGACCATGACAGCGGAAGTGGGCGCGCATAGCGGGGGGGCGCGCAAAAAGCAATGCCGTGTGCCCCCATCCGAACGTCAGTACGCGATGCGCGTGCTCTTCACACCCAGTCTGGCGAGCTGCGCCTGCACCGAATCGGGTCCGGCCAGATGCCCCGCGCCGACCGCGATGAAGACGGTGCCGGGCTTTGTCATCCGCTGTTTGACCCATGCGGCCCAGTTCTTGTTGCGATTGACGAGCAGCTTTTCCGCGACCTCGGGCGAATCCTTTAGGCTGTCGTTCATTTCCTTCGCCAGCGCATCGGGGTTCCCCCGCGCCCAGTCGTCGACCATGTCGCCCATCGTCTTGGCCATCGTCGGCAGTTCGTCGACCGTGCTGGTCAGGAATTCGAGCTGCGCCTTGTCCGACAGGCTGTTGAAATAGCCGAGCTGCTGCGCTGCGGTTTCGAGGCCGGTCAGCGATTTGCCCTGTTTCCTGGCGGCGGCGGTGATGACCTGTTCGGGGCCGTTTTCCGAATCATAGCCCAGCTTCGACAACGGCGCGATCGACAGCTGCGTCGCCGCGAGCCAGGGCTTATACTGGTCGAGCGCGTTGGCGGGCAGGCCGAGGTCGGTCACCGCCTTGGTAAAGGCGGCGCGCTTGTCCGCCGGGATACGTTCGGTCAGCGGCGGCGTGCCCTTCGGCGCGACCCCCGTTGCCACCACCAGCGACTGCATCGCCGCCGGATCGGGCATGACCAGTTCCAGCTTCACCTCGCCCGACGCATCGAACGCCTTCTTCACCGCTTCGTCGAACCATGACATTCCCGGTTTCAGGACATGGATCGTCCCGAACAGATAGATCGTCGTGTCCTTGTCCTTCACCACCCACAAAGCGGGGTCGGCATCCTGCGCCGTCGCGGGGGCGGCAGGGGCTTCGGATTGCGATTGCGCGCAGGCGGGGAGCGCGAGGGCGAGGCTTAGGGCCGAGAATGCGGCACCGATGGTCTTGATCATGCTCGGGGCAAATTCCACAGTTGGGATGAACGCAAACCTAATGCGTGACCACCACACTTGCTAGAGCGCCCCCCTTCGCCCTAAGCGCACCCGCGTGACCCAGCCGCTTTCTTTCCAGAAGATGATCCTCACGCTCCATGACTATTGGAGCGACCGGGGATGCCTGATCCTCCAGCCATACGACATGGAAATGGGGGCGGGCACGTTCCACCCCGCGACGACGCTGCGCGCATTGGGGCCGAACCCGTGGAACGCCGCCTTCGTCCAGCCGTGCCGCCGCCCGACCGATGGCCGCTATGGCGAAAACCCCAACCGGCTTCAGCATTATTACCAATATCAGGTGATCCTGAAGCCAAGCCCGTCCGATTTGCAGGACCTCTATCTCGGCTCGCTCCGCGCGATCGGGATCGACATGGCCTTGCACGACATCCGCTTCGTCGAGGACGATTGGGAATCGCCGACGCTGGGTGCCTGGGGCCTCGGCTGGGAAGTCTGGTGCGACGGGATGGAAGTCACCCAGTTCACCTATTTCCAGCAAATGGGCGGATACGACATGAAACCCGTCGCGGGCGAGCTGACCTACGGCCTCGAACGCCTCGCCATGTATATCCAGAACAAGGACAGCGTCTACGACCTCGCCTTCAACGATGCGGGCGTGACCTATGGCGATGTGTTCCACGCGAACGAGGTCGAGATGTCGACCTGGAATTTCGAGGTCGCGGACACCGATGCACTGTTCGACCTGTTCCGCAAACACGTCGCCGAATGCGAGAATTCGTTGAACGCGAAACTGCCGATCCCTGCCTATGAACAGGCGATCAAGGCAAGCCACGTCTTCAACCTGCTCCAGGCGCGCGGCGTCATCTCGGTCGCCGAGCGCCAGGCCTATATGGGCCGTGTCCGTGATCTGGCGAAGGGCGCGTGCGCGGCATGGATCGACAAGAACGCGGACGACTGGACCGCCCGCTTTCCCCACTGGAGCGCGGCATGACCGACTTCCTCCTCGAACTCCGCTCGGAGGAAATTCCTGCGCGGATGCAGGACAAGGCGCGTGACGATCTCGCGCGGCTGTTCACCACCGAACTGGCAAAGGCGGGTATCGCGACCGGCACGCTCGTCACCTATGCCACCCCGCGCCGCCTCGCGCTGATCGCGCGCGACCTACCCGCCGAAACGGCTGCGGTGTCGGAGGAGACGAAGGGGCCGCGCACCAGTGCCCCGCCACAGGCGCTCGACGGGTTCCTGCGCAAGACCGGCCTGACGCCGGACCAGCTCGTCGACCGAGACGGCGTCTATTATGCGGTGATCGACAAGCCCGGCCGCGCCACCGCCGACGTGCTCGCCGACGCGATCCCCGCGATCATCCGCGCCTTCCCCTGGCCCAAATCGATGCGCTGGGGCGATGCCTCGACCAGCACCGAAAGCCTGCGCTGGGTGCGCCCGTTGCAGGGCATCGTCGCGCTGCTGGGCACCGATATCGTCCCCGTCGAGATCGCGGGCATCGCCAGCGGGGCCGCGACCGTCGGCCACCGTTTCCACCACAGCGGCGTCATCACGATCGGCAGCGCCGCCGATTATGTCGAAAAGCTCCACGCCGCGCACGTCATCGTCGATCAGGCCGACCGCCGCGCGATGATCCGCGCGCGGGCGGAGGCGCTCGCGGCGGAGGCGGGGCTCGAACTCATCTCCGACGATGGCCTCGTCACCGAAAATGCGGGCCTGACCGAATGGCCCGTGCCGCTGCTCGGCCGGTTCGACCCCGCCTTCCTCGACGTGCCGCCCGAGGTGATCCAGCTTACCGCGCGCGTGAACCAGAAATATTTCGTCTGCCGCGATGCTGACGGAAAGCTCGCCAACGCCTTCATCTGCACCGCGAATATCGACGCGACCGATGGCGGCGCAAAGATCATCGAGGGCAACCGCAAGGTCCTCGCCGCGCGGCTCAGCGACGCCAAATTCTTCTACGACACCGATTTGAAGGTGCCGCTCGACGAGCAGGCGACAAAGCTTCAACAGATCGTCTTCCACGAAAAGCTCGGCACGGTGGCGGACAAGGTCGCGCGCGTTGCCAACCTCGCCGAATGGCTCGCAACCGAGGGCATCATCCCCGACTGCGACCCCGCACTGGCCCGCCGCGCCGCCGAATTATGCAAGGCGGACCTCGTCACCGGCATGGTTGGCGAATTCCCCGAGCTACAGGGCCTGATGGGCGGCTATTACGCGGCTGCGCAAGGCGAAGACCCCCGCGTCGCCGCCGCGATCCGCGACCATTACAAGCCCGTCGGGCAGGGTGACGACGTCCCGACCGATCCGGTGACGGTGGCGGTGTCGCTGGCGGATAAGCTGGATACGTTGGCGGCGTTTTTTGCAATTGGTCAGGTTCCGACCGGATCGCGGGACCCTTATGCTCTGCGTCGTGCGGCGATTGGTGCCATTGAACTTATCAGTCGTAATCAGTTAAAGTTACCTTTTGCTGTTACTTTACAACGGGCATTTGGCTGTCTCATCGCCAGTTTTGTACGTGGTTTATATGAGTGGCAAACATCGCCTGCCCACGTTGATGAACATCATGGTTTGAACGCAGCCGAGGCGCGGTTCGCTGCCTCTAGAATTCCTATTTCGTTCTACGACCTCGAGAATCCGGTTCGGCTCGACAACAACTCCACCGCAACATATGCCTTGGTTCAGGCTATTCCGGCTCCTACAGCACAGCAAGAAGCTTTGTTGGCCTTCTTCGCCGACCGCTTAAAAGTCCAGCAACGCGAAGCGGGCGTCCGCCACGACCTGATCGACGCGGTGTTCGCGCTCGGCGGTGAGGACGACCTCGTCCGGCTGCTCGCGCGCGTGCACGCCCTGCAATCCTTCATCGGGACCGCTGACGGCACCAACCTGCTCGCCGGGTACAAGCGCGCCGCGAACATCTTGAAAAAGGAAGCGCCAGCAGGTGAGGGCAACGACGCCGCCGCGCAGAAACCGCTGTCCTACACGCCCGAACCCGCAGAGGCTGACCTCATCGCCGCGCTCGATGCCGCCGAACCCGCCGCCGCCGACGCCGTGGCGACTGAGGATTTCGGCGCGGCGATGGCGGCGCTCGCGACGTTGCGGGCGCCGATCGATGCGTTCTTTGACGATGTGACCGTCAACGATCCCGATGCGGATAAACGCGCTGCCAGACTCGCGCTGCTTGATCGCGTGCGCGCTGCAGTGCACAATGTGGCCGACTTTTCGAAGATTGAGGGCTGACCATCCGCGCATGAGCGCGACCTTTTGTGAACATTCAAATCGCCTCCCCAGCGAAACCAACGACTTAGAGGAAGACCATGACTCAGTACGTGTATCGGTTCGGCGGCGGGGTTTCCGACGGGGGCAAGGGCGACAAGAATCTGCTCGGCGGCAAGGGCGCGAATCTGGCCGAAATGGCCTCGATTGGCCTGCCAGTCCCCCCCGGCTTCACGATTTCGACCGAAATGTGCACGCGCTATTATGAGGAGGGGGAAAGCTTCCCCGATTCGTTGCGCGATGAAGTCGCGGGCGGCATCGCGCATATCGAGGGCGTGACGGCGAAGAGCTTCGGCGATGCGACCAACCCGCTGCTCGTCTCGGTGCGGTCGGGCGCGCGGGTCTCGATGCCGGGCATGATGGACACCGTCCTCAATCTCGGCCTCAACGACGTGACGGTCGAGGGGCTGGCCAAGGGATCGGGCGACGAACGCTTCGCCTGGGACAGTTATCGCCGCTTCATCCAGATGTATGCCGATGTCGTCCTCGAACTCGATCACGGCGCGTTCGAGGAAGCGCTGGAGATCGCGAAGGAAGATAACGGCTATTACCTCGATACCGAACTCAGCGCCGACGATCTGAAGAAACTGGTCGGCGAGTATAAATCGCTTGTCGAACGCCAATGGGGCAAACCCTTCCCGCAGGACGTTCACGACCAGCTCTGGGGCGCGGTCGCGGCGGTATTCGGATCGTGGAACGCCGATCGTGCGAAGGTCTATCGCCGGATCAACGACATTTCGGGCAGCTGGGGCACCGCGGTCAATATCCAGGCGATGGTGTTCGGCAATATGGGCGACACTTCGGCCACTGGCGTCGCCTTCACGCGCGATCCGTCGAAGGGCGACAACGCCTATTACG